>NZ_MECT01000555.1:0-20121 GCF_001722145.1 Shigella sp. FC1544 | reverse complement strand
TTATTCAGGATTTGCATGTACCAGCTAAAGATAACCATCCGAGACAGCAAACCACCTATATGGCGGCGTGTGCTGGTTCCAGAGCAAATCCCCTTTAGTGAACTTCACGCGGTGATCCAGTTGGCTTTTGGCTGGAATGACGAACACCTGTATATGTTCGAGAAAGGGCGTAAAGGTGATCCCGGTAGCGAGTATCGCGTATGGGGTGAGGATGAAAGCATGGGTAATGCGGCAATCACACCACTATGGGCAGCGCTCCAGAATGATGGTGACAAGCTGGTTTACACGTATGACTTTGGCGACTGGTGGGATTGCGTCATTGTGCTGGAGAAGCAAACACACGATACGAGCAATCAGCCCATTAGCTGCCTGCGTGGGAAAGGCACCACCCCGGTGGAAAACTCAGGCGGCTTGCATGGTTACAATGAATTGCTATTACAGGCCAGAGAGTCTGATAATCCTGAGCAGGCCGAGATCCACAATTTCCTGATGCTGGATATTGAGCGCCGGGTTGATTCGAGCTGGTGACGCTTATCGAACGACACCATGCCATGAAGCAGGTAGGCCACACCCGACACATCGAACGGCGGCGCACCAATCTCACCAGTCACCCATTCGAGGTTATCCGGTTCAAAGTAGCTAAGTATCTCTTTTTTGCGGCTGGTCATTCTCATAGCTGGCAGGTTCCTTATTGTGGGATAGCACTATCATACAATAAGGCGCAAAAGATAAGAGGCCAGAACAGCAAGCATGAGAGCATAAAACGAGCAGCCAAAGACAGCGCCTCAAAATACCGTGTACACAAGGGTATACCTACTGAGAAAACGCATTACAAGAAACACAGCAACCACGGGCGTTTAAAGCCACTACTCAATAAACAGATTCAACTCGTAACGCCAATTCTTACTTTTCAGCCTTCACAAATGCCGCCCACTCAAACAGAGCGGCATTTTTCTTCCCCGCAACTTCAATTCTGTTTTGCGTGCCTGCTCCAGATTTTGCGATGTTTTTTTGCCCAGCACACTGAGAACGTGAGATACTCACAACTGTATATAAATACAGTTACAGATTTACTTTCTTTGCAATCGATATCACATGGAGTGGGCAATGAACGAACATCATCAACCTTTTGAAGAAATACGGCATTATGGCACTGAAGGGCAAGAATTTTGGTCAGCTAGAGAATTGGCACCGTTACTGGATTATCGGGACTGGCGCAATTTTCAAAAGGTACTGGCCCGCGCGACTCAAGCGTGCGAAGCCAGCAATCAAGCTGCATCTGACCATTTCGTTGAAACCACCAAAATGGTTGTATTAGGTTCAGGGGCTCAACGAGAACTTGAAGATGTTCATCTCTCCCGCTATGCCTGTTACCTGGTAGTACAAAACGGCGACCCTGCGAAACCGGTTATTGCGGCAGGGCAAACTTATTTTGCTATCCAGACCCGACGGCAGGAGCTGGCTGACGATGAAGCTTTCAGGCAACTTCGTGAAGACGAAAAGCGTCTTTTTCTGAGAAATGAATTGAAAGAACATAACAAACAATTGGTTGAGGCAGCGCAGCAAGCTGGGGTAGCGACAGCTATCGATTTCGCCATATTTCAGAATCATGGTTACCGGGGGCTGTATGGTGGATTAGATCAGAAAGCTATTCATCAGCGGAAGGGGCTGAAAAAGAATCAGAATATCCTGGATCATATGGGTTCAACAGAACTGGCGGCTAATCTCTTTCGAGCTACCCAAACAGAAGAAAAACTCAAGCGGGATGGCGTGAATTCAAAACAGCAAGCAAACACCACACACTTTGACGTGGGTCGCAAGGTGAGGCAAACCATTCAGGAACTTGGCGGAACCATGCCTGAGGAGTTGCCGACCCCGCAGGTCAGCATCAAGCAGTTGGAAAACAGTGTAAAAATTACAGAGAAGAAATAGCAGAAACTAAAAACTCTTTTTCTTAATTGAGATACCCGATGCGTAAGCCAAAGTCCAGGTGCAGTGAACACAATGGCTAAACATTGCACCTTTCTTTTCCACCCCTCAATTTTAACCTATTTTTTCTTATGCATTTTCTCAGACAAGAACTCAGAATAATGCATCTACGCTACAGAAAATAGCGATTTCACATAACTACAAGTTATCAATTTCCTCTTACCTTAAAAAATCTCAATCGTGACAATGCGCACAAATCGCTACCCTGCCAGACAGATTTTTAGGGAGAGAACCATGCTGTTACACATTTTGTATTTGGTTGGCATCACTGCCGAAGCCATGACGGGGGCGCTGGCGGCCGGACGACGGCGCATGGATACATTTGGCGTAATTATTATTGCGACCGCCACCGCAATTGGCGGAGGGTCAGTGCGCGATATTCTGCTGGGCCACTATCCGCTCGGCTGGGTCAAACACCCGGAATATGTGATTATCGTCGCTACCGCCGCAGTACTCACCACTATCGTTGCTCCTGTAATGCCTTACCTGCGCAAAGTGTTTCTGGTGCTCGATGCGCTCGGACTGGTAGTCTTTTCTATCATCGGCGCACAGGTTGCACTGGATATGGGGCACGGCCCAATTATTGCCGTTGTCGCGGCGGTAACCACCGGCGTGTTTGGCGGCGTTTTGCGCGATATGTTCTGTAAACGCATCCCACTGGTATTCCAGAAAGAGTTGTATGCTGGTGTCTCATTTGCCTCCGCCGTGCTGTACATCGCGCTGCAACACTATGTTTCTAACCATGATGTGGTGATTATCTCCACCCTGGTATTCGGCTTTTTTGCCCGCTTACTGGCGCTACGTCTTAAGCTGGGATTACCGGTCTTTTACTACAGCCACGAAGGTCACTAAGGTTCAAAACCTGTGATCTGCTGGGCAGCCAGCCAACTGCCCAGCTTCTTGATTTGCGCATTTTCCTTCCATTCAATAACCTGTCTGGCGCGCCCAGATCCAGTCCCCGGCAGCTGCTGCCAGAACTGCTCCGTGCTAAATAAAAGTTGCGACTAGGACCGTTCATCACTGGCATTAAGCGCCGCCCGGGTTAGCGGTATTCCCATTGCCATCACCCAGCGAGTAAAAGGCTGCTTACGAGCCAGATTAAACTGATGCCATAACTGCGCACTTTTACTTTTCGCGATCCCCGGCGTGTTCTGTAATTGCTCTGGCGTTAATAAAAGCCAAGAAAAGATATGCTCAAAGCGATGAGTCTGATGCAGCGCGCGCCAACCGGCCTCACCAATGCCATCCAGCCCAAGAACCTGTTTTGACCCCAGCCAGACTAAGCGTGAAATGAACTGTTCCTGACAAACATCAGAAGCAAAGTAGCAGGTCAACGAGTTAAAGCGGTTTTCTGGCGGTGTCGGTTTTGTACGTTCTGCACCGCGCCACACCACATCATCAATGCGAGGAATACCCTGACCGGCAAGGCTGACGAGAATCTGATCACCAGGCGCAATATCCCACTCCTGCCAGCGCCTGACGGAACCAATATTCACCCGCTGGACTTTTTTATCATCCAGCATGACAGATGCGAGTGACGCAACCACCGATATTTTACCGCTCTTACCCACCGCAAACTGAATCGCCTTCACTTCGGCAACCTGAGCTACAGGTTGATATTTCCAGGCCACCAGCCACTCTGCCTGGCCCGGTAGCCAATGGCGGGATTCTGGCTCTTTCGCCGCTCGTACAACTACGCCATCGGTGACGAAGGGTAATTCCGCTTTCCACCACTCATTGCGTACGCGCGCAACTTCATCAGCATTTTTCACCGCACGGGTATACGTCTGCGTTAGAGTAAAACCTGCGGTAGCCAGCTCTTTTAAACGATCAGACATTAACTGCGGTCCATCCGGCCATGCCCAGACAAAAACGCCCAGAGAATTCAGCGTGTCGCTATCGTCCTGGCGCATCATCAAGCCAGCAACTTTTGCGCGGGCATTTATTCCCCCCATTTGTTGTTGGATATGCCCCTCGCGCTGGAGAAATATTTCCCCCTGAAGCGTACTGTTGGCTAAAGGCCCGCTAACGGTTTGCGGCACAGCGGAAATTAAGCTAACTTTCTGCGTCCAGTCCTCGCCTTTCAGGCCATTACCGCGACTGATTGCTTTGTTCAGTTTCCCGTCCCGATAAACCAGGGTTACCGCAACGCCATCAACTTTTGGCTGCACCCAAAGATCGCTACGTTCTCGCATCCACAGACTTAATGCGTTTTTATCCGCCATTTTGCGTACACCCGTATGGGCAACCGGATGCATAACCGCACCATTTAAAGGCGGCATCATCACGTCGCGGGGCTCGCTCACAAAGCAGCGTTGCCACTGCGTAAGACGGGCGCTTAACTGATCGTAAACACCGTCTTCCACCTCACTTTTTCCTTCCTTCCAGTAGTCATCGTCCCACTGTTTTATTTGCTGTTGCTGGCGGAAAATTTCTTCCTGTGCTCTGGCTGGCGACCAGGCCGGACAGACCGCCCACACAGATGATTGCCAGCACAAGATACTTATTAATATCGCCATCCATACTTTCATCTTCACCTCCGCTGTAGTCAGGCTGGCAGATATACAACGTGGTGAAGGCAAAGCCGAGTGGCAAAAACGGAGTCTGCGAGGACGCTTCCTGAGAATCGTCTTTATTGCAGTAAATCACAGGCAAATGCGGAAGCAGCTACGCAAAACGCAACAACTTTGCGCAAAAAGTGTGAGCAAGGGCTACGTCACATGGCCGCGCCGTGTATAATAAGCTCGTATGTAGGCTTTATTTCGCTAATCACATACGAAAGATACTCATGGCTCAAGGCACGCTTTATATTGTTTCTGCCCCCAGTGGCGCGGGTAAATCCAGCCTGATTAAGGCTTTATTAAAAACCCAACCGTTGTATGACACCCAGGTTTCTGTTTCACACACCACACGCCAACCGCGTCCTGGTGAAGTCCACGGTGAACATTATTTCTTTGTTAATCATGATGAATTTAAAGAAATGATTAGCAGAGATGCGTTCCTCGAACACGCAGAAGTTTTTGGTAATTACTATGGCACTTCGCGTGAGGCCATTGAGCAAGTACTGGCGACCGGTGTCGATGTTTTTCTCGATATCGACTGGCAGGGCGCGCAGCAAATTCGCCAGAAGATGCCGCACGCGCGGAGTATCTTTATTTTACCGCCGTCTAAAATTGAACTGGACCGCCGTCTACGCGGTCGCGGTCAGGACAGCGAAGAGGTCATTGCAAAGCGTATGGCGCAAGCTGTTGCAGAAATGAGCCATTACGCCGAATATGATTACCTGATTGTGAATGATGACTTCGATACCGCGTTGACCGATTTGAAGACCATTATTCGCGCCGAACGTCTGCGCATGAGCCGCCAAAAGCAGCGTCATGACGCTTTAATCAGCAAATTGTTGGCAGACTGAACCTGATTTCAGTATCATGCCCAGTCATTTCTTCACCTGTGGAGCTTTTTAAGTATGGCACGCGTAACTGTTCAGGACGCTGTAGAGAAAATTGGTAACCGTTTTGACCTGGTACTGGTCGCCGCGCGTCGCGCTCGTCAGATGCAGGTAGGCGGAAAGGATCCGCTGGTACCGGAAGAAAACGATAAAACCACTGTAATCGCGCTGCGCGAAATCGAAGAAGGTCTGATCAACAACCAGATCCTCGACGTTCGCGAACGCCAGGAACAGCAAGAGCAGGAAGCCGCTGAATTACAAGCCGTTACCGCTATTGCTGAAGGTCGTCGTTAATCACAAAGCGGGTCGCCCTTGTATCTGTTTGAAAGCCTGAATCAACTGATTCAAACCTACCTGCCGGAAGACCAAATCAAGCGTCTGCGGCAGGCGTATCTCGTTGCACGTGATGCTCACGAGGGGCAAACACGTTCAAGCGGTGAACCCTATATCACGCACCCGGTAGCGGTTGCCTGCATTCTGGCCGAGATGAAACTCGACTATGAAACGCTGATGGCGGCGCTGCTGCATGACGTGATTGAAGATACTCCCGCCACCTACCAGGATATGGAACAGCTTTTTGGTAAAAGCGTCGCCGAGCTGGTAGAGGGGGTGTCGAAACTTGATAAACTCAAGTTCCGCGATAAGAAAGAGGCGCAGGCCGAAAACTTTCGCAAGATGATTATGGCGATGGTGCAGGATATCCGCGTCATCCTCATCAAACTTGCCGACCGTACCCACAACATGCGCACGCTGG
Organism: Shigella sp. FC1544; assembly: GCF_001722145.1. NCBI lineage: Bacteria > Pseudomonadati > Pseudomonadota > Gammaproteobacteria > Enterobacterales > Enterobacteriaceae > Shigella > Shigella sp. FC1544. The sequence goes on along the minus strand of NZ_MECT01000555.1, from coordinate 13,930 downwards.
GCTCACTTCGCCCGGACAAACGTCGCCGCATCGCCCGTGAAACTCTCGAAATTTACAGCCCGCTGGCGCACCGTTTAGGTATCCACCACATTAAAACCGAACTCGAAGAGCTGGGTTTTGAGGCGCTGTATCCCAACCGTTATCGCGTAATCAAAGAAGTGGTGAAAGCCGCGCGCGGCAACCGTAAAGAGATGATCCAGAAGATTCTTTCTGAAATCGAAGGGCGTTTGCAGGAAGCGGGAATACCGTGCCGCGTCAGTGGTCGCGAAAAGCATCTTTATTCGATTTACTGCAAAATGGTGCTCAAAGAGCAGCGTTTTCACTCAATCATGGACATCTACGCTTTCCGCGTGATCGTCAATGATTCTGACACCTGTTATCGCGTGCTGGGCCAGATGCACAGCCTGTACAAGCCGCGTCCGGGCCGCGTGAAAGACTATATCGCCATTCCAAAAGCGAACGGCTATCAGTCGTTGCACACCTCGATGATTGGCCCGCACGGCGTGCCGGTTGAGGTCCAGATCCGTACCGAAGATATGGATCAGATGGCGGAGATGGGTGTTGCCGCGCACTGGGCTTATAAAGAGCACGGCGAAACCAGTACTACCGCACAAATACGCGCCCAGCGCTGGATGCAAAGCCTGCTGGAGCTGCAACAGAGCGCCGGTAGTTCGTTTGAATTTATCGAGAGCGTTAAATCCGATCTCTTCCCGGATGAGATTTACGTTTTCACACCGGAAGGGCGCATTGTCGAGCTGCCTGCCGGTGCAACGCCCGTCGACTTCGCTTATGCAGTGCATACCGATATCGGCCATGCCTGCGTGGGCGCACGCGTCGACCGCCAGCCTTACCCGCTGTCGCAGCCGCTTACTAGCGGTCAGACCGTTGAAATCATTACCGCTCCGGGCGCTCGCCCGAATGCCGCTTGGCTGAACTTTGTCGTTAGCTCGAAAGCGCGCGCCAAAATTCGTCAGTTGCTGAAAAACCTCAAGCGTGATGATTCTGTAAGCCTGGGCCGTCGTCTGCTCAACCATGCTTTGGGTGGTAGCCGTAAGCTCAATGAAATCCCGCAGGAAAATATTCAGCGCGAGCTGGATCGCATGAAGCTGGCAACGCTTGACGATCTGCTGGCAGAAATCGGCCTTGGTAACGCAATGAGCGTGGTGGTCGCGAAAAATCTACAACATGGGGACGCCTCCATTCCACCGGCGACTCAAAGCCACGGGCATCTGCCGATCAAAGGCGCTGATGGCGTGCTGATCACCTTTGCGAAATGCTGCCGCCCTATTCCTGGCGACCCGATTATCGCCCACGTCAGCCCCGGTAAAGGTCTGGTGATCCACCATGAATCCTGCCGTAACATCCGTGGCTACCAGAAAGAGCCAGAGAAGTTTATGGCTGTGGAATGGGATAAAGAGACGGCGCAGGAGTTCATCACCGAAATCAAGGTGGAGATGTTCAATCATCAGGGTGCGCTGGCAAACCTGACGGCGGCAATTAACACCACGACTTCGAATATTCAAAGTTTGAATACGGAAGAGAAAGATGGTCGCGTCTACAGCGCCTTTATTCGTCTGACCGCTCGTGACCGTGTGCATCTGGCGAATATCATGCGCAAAATCCGCGTGATGCCAGACGTGATTAAAGTCACCCGAAACCGAAATTAATGTTTTATGAACCCAACACGTTATGCACGCATCTGCGAAATGCTCGCCAGGCGGCAGCCTGATCTGACCGTCTGCATGGAGCAGGTCCACAAACCTCATAACGTTTCTGCGATTATTCGTACCGCAGATGCCGTTGGCGTACATGAAGTTCACGCCGTCTGGCCTGGTAGCCGCATGCGCACCATGGCTTCGGCAGCGGCGGGTAGTAACAGCTGGGTACAGGTGAAAACACACCGCACCATTGGCGATGCCGTCGCTCATCTCAAAGGCCAGGGCATGCAGATTCTGGCAACCCATCTTTCTGATAACGCTGTCGATTTCCGCGAAATTGATTACACTCGCCCGACCTGCATTTTGATGGGACAGGAGAAAACGGGCATCACGCAGGAAGCATTGGCCCTGGCGGATCAGGACATCATCATTCCGATGATCGGCATGGTGCAGTCGCTGAATGTTTCCGTTGCCTCAGCCCTCATTCTTTACGAAGCCCAGCGTCAGCGGCAAAATGCAGGCATGTACCTGCGTGAAAACAGCATGTTGCCGGAAGCAGAGCAACAACGCCTGTTGTTTGAAGGCGGCTATCCGGTGCTGGCGAAAGTCGCAAAACGCAAAGGCCTGCCTTATCCCCACGTCAATCAGCAAGGCGAGATCGAAGCTGATGCCGACTGGTGGGCTACTATGCAGGCTGCAGGGTAAGTGCCATGACAGGTCGCCTGTTAGATGCTGTCCCACTCAGTTCCCTAACGGGCGTTGGCGCAGCACTTAGTAACAAACTGGCGAAAATCAACCTGCATACCGTGCAGGATCTACTCTTACACCTTCCCCTGCGCTACGAAGATCGCACCCATCTCTACCCCATCGGAGAACTACTGCCGGGCGTTTATGCCACGGTGGAAGGCGAAGTGCTGAACTGCAATATCTCCTTCGGCGGTCGGCGGATGATGACCTGCCAGATCAGCGACGGTTCCGGCATCCTCACCATGCGCTTTTTCAATTTCAGCGCGGCAATGAAAAATAGCCTGGCGACGGGCCGCCGTGTACTGGCTTATGGCGAAGCAAAGCGCGGTAAATATGGTGCGGAGATGATCCACCCGGAATACCGCGTGCAGGGCGATCTCAGCACGCCAGAATTACAGGAAACGCTCACACCGGTTTATCCAACAACGGAAGGCGTAAAGCAGGCCACGCTGCGTAAATTAACCGACCAGGCGCTGGATCTGCTCGACACCTGCGCCATTGAAGAACTCCTGCCGCCGGAACTGTCACAAGGAATGATGACGCTACCGGAAGCGTTGCGCACTTTGCACCGCCCGCCACCGACGCTACAGCTTAGCGATCTGGAAACCGGGCAGCATCCGGCGCAACGTCGTCTGATTCTGGAAGAACTGCTGGCGCACAACCTCAGCATGTTAGCCTTACGTGCCGGAGCACAGCGTTTTCATGCCCAGCCGCTGAGCGCCAATGATGCGCTGAAAAATAAACTCCTCGCAGCCTTACCGTTCAAGCCAACGGGCGCACAGGCACGCGTAGTGGCGGAGATCGAGCGCGATATGGCGCTGGATGTGCCGATGATGCGCCTGGTACAGGGCGATGTAGGTTCCGGTAAAACGCTGGTCGCCGCCCTCGCCGCGCTGCGTGCGATTGCCCACGGCAAACAGGTGGCATTGATGGCACCAACCGAATTACTCGCCGAACAGCACGCCAATAACTTCCGCAACTGGTTTGAACCGCTCGGTATCGAAGTGGGCTGGCTCGCCGGTAAGCAGAAAGGCAAAGCGCGACTGTCTCAGCAGGAAGCCATCGCCAGCGGTCAGGTGCAGATGATTGTTGGTACGCACGCCATCTTCCAGGAACAGGTGCAGTTTAACGGTCTGGCGCTGGTGATTATCGACGAACAACATCGCTTTGGCGTGCATCAGCGTCTGGCGTTATGGGAGAAAGGCCAGCAGCAAGGCTTCCATCCGCATCAGTTGATCATGACCGCCACGCCGATCCCCCGCACGCTGGCAATGACGGCGTATGCCGATCTCGATACCTCGGTGATAGATGAGCTGCCGCCAGGCCGCACGCCAGTGACTACGGTCGCTATTCCTGATACCCGCCGTACCGACATCATTGACCGCGTGCGCCATGCCTGCATAACTGAAGGTCGTCAGGCGTACTGGGTTTGTACGTTGATTGAAGAGTCAGAGTTACTGGAAGCGCAGGCGGCGGAAGCTACCTGGGAAGAGTTGAAACTGGCGCTACCAGAATTGAATGTTGGCCTGGTACACGGGCGGATGAAACCAGCCGAGAAACAGGCGGTGATGGCGTCGTTTAAACAAGGTGAGCTACATCTGCTGGTTGCCACTACCGTTATTGAAGTCGGTGTTGATGTGCCTAACGCCAGCCTGATGATTATCGAAAACCCTGAGCGTCTGGGTCTGGCGCAGTTACACCAGCTGCGCGGGCGCGTAGGTCGTGGCGCGGTGGCTTCTCACTGCGTGCTGCTCTACAAAACGCCGCTTTCTAAAACGGCGCAAATTCGCCTGCAAGTGCTGCGCGACAGTAACGACGGTTTTGTGATTGCGCAAAAAGATCTGGATATTCGCGGCCCTGGCGAATTGTTAGGCACGCGTCAGACGGGTAATGCTGAATTTAAAGTGGCGGATTTACTGCGCGATCAGGCGATGATCCCGGAAGTTCAGCGCCTGGCGCGACATATTCACGAACGTTACCCACAACAGGCAAAAGCCTTGATAGAACGCTGGATGCCGGAGACAGAACGTTACTCGAATGCGTAAAAGGCGGCGGTGAGAAGACCGCCGCTTCATCGGTTAACCGGCAAAAATCGGCAACATCAAATACAACTTAATTACCAGCGCATTGACGATATCGATAAAGAACGCACCGACCATCGGCACCACCAAAAACGCCATGTGCGACGGGCCAAAGCGTTCAGTGATCGCCTGCATGTTGGCGATTGCCGTTGGCGTTGCACCGAGGCCAAAACCACAGTGACCCGCAGCCAGCACTGCCGCATCGTAGTTTTTGCCCATCATGCGCCAGGTAACGAAGATGGCATACAACGCCATGAAGATGGTCTGTACCACCAGAATCGCCAGCATCGGCAGCGCCAGCGAAGCCAGCTCCCACAGTTTCAGCCCCATCAACGCCATCGCCAGGAACAACGACAAGCTTACGTTACCCAGCACGGATACCGCACGCTCAAAGACGCGGTAAAAGCCCATTATTGACAGACCGTTGCTCAGAATCACGCCAACAAACAGTACACAGACGAAGGTCGGCAGTTCAAAAGCAGTGCCAGCCAAAAGTTGCGCAACAATTTTCCCCACCGTCAGGCAGATAGCAATCAGCGCGATAGTTTCAATCAGCACCAACGAGGTGATCATGCGTCCCACATCCGGCTTTTCAAACGCCGTCGGGACTTCCTGGTCATCCGGAATACCGTTCGGCGTGGTGGAGTGTTTCACCAGATAGCGCGCCACCGGACCGCCAATCAAGCCGCCCAGCACCAGACCGAACGTTGCACAGGCCATCGCCACTTCCGTCGCATTGGTGAAGCCATAACGTTCAATGAACAATTTACTCCACGCAGCGCCCGTACCGTGACCGCCGGAAAGCGTAATAGAACCGGCCAACAGCCCCATCAGCGGATCAAGCCCTAACAGGCTAGCCATACCAATGCCAATGGCATTTTGCATCACCAACAGACCAACAACCACAATCAAGAAGATGCCAACCACACGCCCACCGGCACGCAAACTGGCAATGTTGGCGTTCAGGCCAATGGTGGCGAAGAAAGCCAGCATTAACGGATCGCGCAGGGACATATCAAAGTTGACTTCCCAGCCCATGCTTTTTTTCAGTACTAGTAGCGCCAGCGCCACCAACAAACCACCCGCAACAGGTTCCGGTATGGTGTATTTCTTCAAAAAGGAGACGGAATGGACCAACTTACGCCCGAGCAGCAACGTCAGCGTTGCGGCAACAAGCGTTGCTAAAGTATCGAGATGAAACATAGTTACTCCTTTGTATCCGCATCACTCTTTCATACTCGTCATACTTCATCGCGCAGTGGCAACTTCATGAACTATGACGGGTATCGAGTTATGCTTTCCTAGGTCAAATTCTCAGCTGTTAATGAACAAATGGCATGGATTTTAAGCAGAAAAATACCAAAAGTTATATAAAAAAGTGCATTTATCTCATTTAAATATTTAGATGAGGATGTGGCAAACGTTTGCTTTTCTCTTTCGGTCAGCTAAAATGCCCGCTTTGCTACCACGGGATTGTTTTCGATGTCTGTTTCCACCCTCGAGTCAGAAAATGCGCAACCGGTTGCGCAGACTCAAAACAGCGAACTGATTTACCGTCTTGAAGATCGTCCGCCGCTTCCTCAAACCCTGTTTGCCGCCTGTCAGCATCTGCTGGCGATGTTCGTTGCGGTGATCACGCCAGCGCTATTAATCTGCCAGGCGCTGGGTTTACCGGCACAAGACACGCAACACATTATTAGTATGTCGCTGTTTGCCTCCGGTGTGGCATCGATTATTCAAATTAAGGCCTGGGGTCCGGTTGGCTCCGGGCTGTTGTCTATTCAGGGCACCAGCTTCAACTTTGTTGCCCCGCTGATTATGGGCGGTGCCGCGCTGAAAACCGGTGGTGCTGATGTTCCTACCATGATGGCGGCTTTGTTCGGCACGTTGATGCTGGCAAGTTGCACCGAGATGGTGATCTCCCGCGTTCTGCATCTGGCGCGCCGCATTATTACGCCGCTGGTTTCTGGCGTTGTGGTGATGATTATCGGCCTGTCGCTAATTCAGGTTGGGTTAACGTCCATTGGCGGCGGTTACGCAGCCATGAGCGATAACACCTTCGGCGCACCGAAAAATCTGCTGCTGGCAGGCGTGGTCTTAGCCTTAATTATCCTGCTTAACCGTCAACGTAACCCTTACTTACGCGTGGCCTCACTGGTGATTGCGATGGCGGCCGGATATGCGCTGGCGTGGTTTATGGGCATGTTGCCAGAAAGCAACGAACCGATGACGCAAGAACTGATTATGGTGCCAACGCCGCTCTATTACGGTCTTGGCATTGAATGGAGTCTGCTGCTGCCGCTGATGCTGGTCTTTATGATCACTTCGCTGGAAACCATTGGCGATATCACGTCGACCTCTGACGTTTCCGAACAGCCAGTGTCCGGTCCGCTGTACATGAAACGCCTGAAAGGCGGCGTGCTGGCAAACGGCCTGAACTCGTTTGTTTCGGCGGTGTTTAACACCTTCCCGAACTCCTGCTTCGGGCAAAACAACGGAGTGATCCAGTTGACTGGTGTTGCCAGCCGCTATGTCGGTTTTGTCGTCGCGCTGATGTTGATCGTGCTGGGTCTGTTCCCGGCAGTGAGCGGTTTTGTACAACACATTCCAGAACCGGTTCTGGGCGGCGCAACGCTTGTAATGTTTGGCACCATCGCCGCCTCCGGTGTGCGTATCGTTTCTCGTGAGCCGCTGAACCGTCGGGCGATTCTGATTATCGCGCTGTCGCTGGCGGTTGGTCTGGGCGTGTCTCAGCAGCCGCTGATTTTGCAGTTTGCCCCTGAATGGCTGAAAAACCTGCTCTCCTCCGGGATCGCCGCGGGCGGTATTACTGCCATCGTGCTGAATCTGATTTTCCCACCAGAAAAACAGTAATTCACTGGCGGCGGTAAGATAATTACCGCCGCAGTCTCACCTCTTTCACCATTCCCGCCTTGAGGATTGCGCGTAAATCGTGCATAACTCTCTTATGTGCATTTCACGGGATGGAAGACCATGAAATTTATTGGGAAGCTGCTTCTCTACATTCTCATCGCTCTGTTAGTGGTGATCGCTGGCCTCTATTTTCTTCTGCAAACCCGCTGGGGAGCAGAACATATCAGCGCATGGGTTTCCGAGAATAGCGACTATCATCTGGCCTTCGGGGCGATGGATCACCGTTTTTCTGCGCCATCTCATATCGTGCTGGAGAATGTCACGTTTGGTCGTGATGGTCAGCCCGCGACCCTGGTGGCCAAAAGTGTCGACATTGCGCTAAGCAGTCGGCAACTGACCGAACCACGCCATGTCGATACCATCCTGCTGGAAAACGGGACGCTGAATCTCACCGACCAGACCGCGCCGCTACCGTTCAAAGCCGATCGTCTGCAACTGCGTGATATGGCGTTTAATAGCCCGAATAGCGAATGGAAACTGAGCGCGCTGCGGGTAAATGGCGGCGTAGTTCCGTGGTCACCAAAAGCCGGTAAAGTGCTGGGTACGAAGGCGCAGATTCAGTTTAGTGCCGGATCGCTTTCGCTCAATGATGTTCCTGCCACCAATGTACTGATTGAAGGCAGTATTGATAACGATCGCGTTACGCTGACTAACCTGGGTGCCGACATCGCCCGCGGGACATTAACCGGAAACGCGCAGCGTAACGCCGACGGCAGCTGGCAAGTGGAAAACCTGCGCATGGCGGATATACGTCTACAAAGCGAAAAATCGCTAACCGACTTCTTTGCGCCATTACGCTCTGTCCCGTCGTTGCAGATTGGTCGCCTGGAAGTGATCGATGCTCGTTTGCAAGGTCCGGACTGGGCGGTGACCGACCTCGATCTCAGCTTGCGCAACATGACCTTCAGTAAAGATGACTGGCAGACACAAGAAGGCAAACTGTCGATGAACGCTAGCGAGTTCATTTATGGTTCGCTGCATTTATTTGACCCGATTATAAACGCGGAATTTTCCCCGCAGGGCGTAGCGCTGCGCCAGTTCACCAGCCGCTGGGAAGGGGGGATGGTCAGAACGTCAGGGAACTGGCTGCGTGACGGGAAAACGTTGATCCTTGATGATGCGGCAATTGCCGGGCTGGAATATACCTTGCCGAAAAACTGGCAACAGTTGTGGATGGAAACGACACCCGGTTGGTTAAACAGCCTGCAACTGAAGAGATTTAGCGCCAGCCGCAATCTGATCATTGATATCGACCCTGACTTCCCGTGGCAGCTCACCACGCTCGATGGTTACGGTGCCAACCTGACGCTGGTTACCGATCATAAATGGGGCGTCTGGAGTGGCTCGGCGAATCTGAATGCCGCCGCCGCGACATTCAATCGTGTTGATGTTCGTCGCCCGTCGCTGGCGCTGACCGCCAACAGCAGCACGGTGAATATCAGCGAACTGAGTGCATTTACTGAAAAAGGCATTCTGGAAGCCACTGCCAGTGTTTCACAAACGCCACAACGTCAGACCCATATCAGCCTGAATGGACGCGGTGTGCCGGTGAATATTTTGCAACAATGGGGATGGCCTGAATTACCGTTGACTGGCGACGGCAATATTCAGCTTACCGCCAGTGGAGATATTCAGGCCAATGCCCCGCTGAAACCTACGGTTAGCGGGCAATTGCATGCCGTGAACGCCGCAAAGCAGCAAGTGACTCAAACCATGAATGCTGGCATCGTTTCCAGCGGTGAAGTTACGTCGGCAGAGCTGGTGCAGTAAACATCAATCTCGCCGGGTACGACTCAGACGTACCCGGCATTCCATCAATAGATTACAACGTAATTGTCAGCGCATTCCCTTGAGGCTTCACCACCAGCCCCTGCTCACTTTCAGCCTGCGAACCGTCTTGCAGACCATTTACTTTCACAACATTGCGCAGGCACAGTGTCCAGTTCTTCGCCTCGCCCGCACCAGTCACAGTAATCGTGTTGCCAGTACGTGCTGCTTTTAAAGTAAAGATCACCGATCCGTCAGCATCGGGCACTTCACAGACGGCTTCATGCCCGTCTTGCAGATTAAAGAGGTGGAATGCCGTGCCTTCGTGCCACGCGTAATCGGGACGTTGATCGTTGTTGCCCAGCGCCAGTAGGGTGTTATCACGCACATAAATGGGCAGACTCAGGAAGCTGTGCTGCTGTTTATGCCAGCAACGACCGTCGAGCTCATCGTTGTGCCACAGGTGTGTCCAGCGACCTTCCGGCAGGTAGAACTGCACATCGCCCGCTTCAGTGAACACCGGCGCAACCATCACGTTGTCGCCTAACATGTATTGACGGTCAAGGTAATCACAAGCCGGATCGTCCGGGAACTCCATCATCATGGCCCGCATCATCGGCGTACCCCGCGCGTTTGCACGCGCAGCTTCACGATACAGATACGGCATCATGCGGCATTTCAGTTGCGTGAAGAAGCGCACCACATCACAGGACTCATCATCGTAGGCCCACGGCACACGATAAGATTTGCTACCGTGTAAACGGCTATGGCTGGAGAGCAAACCAAACGCGCACCAGCATTTGTAAACGTGCGCCGGAGCGGTATTTTCAAAGCCGCCGATATAGTGGCTCCAGAAGCCAAAACCTGAAAGGCCAATAGACAAACCACCGCGCAGGCTTTCCGCCATTGATTCGTAGTTAGCGTAACAATCGCCACCCCAGTGTACCGGGAATTTCTGCGCACCGACGGAGGCCGAGCGGGCAAACAAGACAGCTTCTTCCTCACCAACGGTGTCCTTGAGCACGTTCCACACCAGTTCGTTGTAGATGTGCGCATAATGGTTATGCATTTTCTGCGGATCGGAACCGTCAAACCACTGAACATCAGTTGGGATACGTTCGCCAAAGTCGGTCTTAAAGCAATCAACGCCCATCGCGACCAGACCTTTCAGTTTGTCGGCGTACCATTTGCAGGCATCCGGATTGGTAAAGTCATAAATCGCCAGACCTGGCTGCCATTTATCCCACTGCCATAGCGAACCGTCCGGGCGTTTGAGTAAATAGCCTTTCTCTTGTAACTCTTTAAAGACGGGGGATTTTTGACCGATATAGGGGTTAATCCAGACGCAGATTTTCAGCCCTTTCGCTTTCAGGCGGCGGATCATCCCTTCCGGGTCCGGGAAAGTCAGCGGGTCCCACTCAAAATCGCACCACTGGAAGGCTTTCATCCAGAAACAGTCAAAGTGGAAAACATGCAGCGGCAGATTGCGTTCCGCCATACCATCGATAAAGCTGTTTACCGTCGCTTCGTCGTAGTTGGTGGTAAATGAAGTGGTTAGCCACAGGCCGAAGGACCATGCGGGCGGCAGCGCCGGACGACCAGTAAAACGGGTATAACGATCAAGTACCGCTTTCGGCGTCGGACCGTCGATAACAAAGTATTCGAGATATTCGCTCTCAACGCTGAACTGCACTTTGGAGACTTTCTCCGATCCCACTTCAAAAGAGACACTCTGGGGGTGATTGACCAGCACCCCATAGCCACGGTTAGTCATATAGAACGGGATATTTTTATACGCCTGTTCAGTACTTGTGCCGCCGTCCCGGTTCCAGGTCTCTACCGTCTGACCATTGCGCACCAGGGCAGTAAAACGCTCTCCCAGACCATAAACTGTTTCGCCAACGCCAAGATCAAGCCGCTCAAACATATAATTTCGTTGATTATTCGTGTCCTGACCGGTAATACGTTCACCGTTGCGCAGAAAATCGAGTGACCAGAACTCACCTTTGCTGACACGCGCGCTTAAGTTGCCACTTTTAAACTCAGCATAACGTTCTGTGTTTTCGATTGTGACCTTCACGTCCTGCAAAATATTGAGCGGATAATGAGGACCGTTATTCAGCGCTCCCTGAAAATGCTCAATCCGCACACCGACAATACCTTCCTGTGGGGAGAAAAAGCGCAGCGTAAATAAAGGCGTATCAAGCTGCCAGGTACGTTCACGCACATCACGGGGGGCAGCATAGACCACCATTTCATTATCCTGCTGTTCAACCTCGAACACCTGAAGCGGGTGAATCAAATTGAGGCCAGGTTGAATCAACCAGTTTCCATCGCTAATTTTCATTGCCGTTCCTTAGTTCTGCACTTCTTGAGAGGTGAATTGTTGCTGGCAACGGCGTTTACCCTGAGCCAGCTGTTCCATAACGGTTTTCAGATTGTGCGTCGTGAGTGAGTAGTAGCGTTTAGCGATAATCGCGCTCAGCAAATAACAGATCGCCGGAACAATCGTGAATAGCGCAATAATGATGCTAATCGTGGCGCTGTTCTGCGCTTTTTCTGCCGCATCATATCCGCCATAAGCCAGCATCCAGCCGATAAGAGCGCCGCCGAAGGCCAACCCCAGTTTGAGCACAAACAGCGTGCCAGCAAAACTGATCCCGGTCAGGCGTTTACCATTGCACCACTCGCCGTAGTCGACGGTATCGGACATCATTACCCACTGGATAGGTGTCACCAGTTGATGCAACACACCAATCACGAAGATGAAGACAAACATAGTGATGCTGGCCTGCATGGGAACAAAGAACATCGCGAGGCTAATCACTGCCAGCAGGGCATTCGTCCACCAGAAGATAGTGACTTTACATTTCCAGTCGGTCAGAGGTTTTGCCAGTGCGGAACCAATCAGGTTACCCACGCAATAAGTGGTGAGAAAAGCGACAAACACTTCCGGCGTGCCCAAAATCCATGTGACGTAATACATCATCGCCCCACCGAGTACGCACACCGCCAGGATATTGAAAATGGTTAGTAAACCGACAATCCGCCACTGGTCGTTTTGCCAGATATCACGTAAATCTTCCCGCATAGACGTTGTTGTAGGTGGTGCTTCAACGCGTTCTTTAGTGGTGAAGAAACAAAATGCCAGCATCATGAATGCCACCACGGAAAGGACCGCGATACCGCCCTGGAAACCGAGTGGTTTATTATCACCGCCAATTAAATTAACCAGTGGCATCATCAGAACAGTAGAAAGCATGCCTCCCGCGGTCGCCAGCACAAAACGCCAGGATTGCAGCGAGATACGCTGAGTCGGGTCATTGGTGATTACACCACCCAATGCGCAGTAAGGGATATTGACGACGGTATAAAGTAAGGTAAGTAGGGTGTAAGTAATTGCTGCATAGATCATTTTGCCGTTCATACTGAGATCTGGCGTGCTATAGGCCAGTACACAGACGATCCCGAATGGCAGTGCGCCAAACAGTACCCACGGACGAAATTTACCCCAGCGAGAGCGCGTTCGATCGGCCAACAACCCCATGCAAGGATCGGAAATCGCATCCAGTGCACGAGCGACCAAAAACATGGTTCCGACAAAACCGGCAGGTATGCCAAAAATATCGGTATAAAAGAACATCATATATAACATTACGTTATCGAAAATAATGTGGCTGGCGGCGTCTCCCATGCCATAACCAATTTTCTCTTTAACGGACAACACTTCACTCTTCATCTGCTTTTCCTTGATGCTATAGGGGTGCTGAGACCGATAACGCATTTTGTAAACCATCCCTGTGAGAGCGAATATTCCGATATCTGGTTATTAATTTATGATTCTTGTTTTATGTGATCGTGGTAGCGTTAATTCCGCTCATATATCATTGTAAAATATGGGTTTTATATGAACTATAATGCTTTCGTGATAATACGCTGCGTGTATTAGGCGGAAAAAACTGATCTGGGGGATGTAGAAACTCAAGGAAGTAGCTATAATGCGCCCCGCCTCCATGTAGCAATCGAGGCGCGGAAGATCGTCGTCTCCGGTGAGGCGGCTGGACTTCAAATCCAGTTGGGGCCGCCAGCGGTCCCGGACAGGTTCGACTCCTGTGATCTTCCGCCAAAATGCCTCTTCTGACGTTCTCCAACCCCTTGTAATACTGTCAATCCAGATATTTTCTACTGCTCAATATTCAATCGGCTTCAGGAATACCTGGTCTAAGGTTTTGTGATGGACGATGAGCGGCTGAAGAATCCGCCTGTCGGTTCTTCTGTCCTCGAACGCATCCGCGATATGCGCGCCAGCATGTGCCGTGTTTATTTGCAGGTGATTTGCCCCCTGCTGGCTCTCAGCCAACTGTATCGCCATTAAGGTGAAGATGTTGTTTTACACGCTCCATAACACCCTTTTTTATACGACTATTCGGTAATGACTCCAACTTACTGATAGTGTTTTATGTTCAGATAATGCCCGATGACCTTGTCATGCAGCTCCACCGATTTTGAGAACGACAGTGACTTCCGTCCCAGCCTTGCCAGATGTTGTCTCAGATTCAGATTATGTCGCTCAATGCGCTGAGTGTAACGCTTGCTGATAACGTGCAGCTTTCCCTTCAGGCGTGATTCATACAGCGGCCAGCCATCCGTCATCCATACCACGACCTCAAAGGCCGACAGCAGGCTCAGAAGACGCTCCAGTGTGGCCAGAGTGCGTTCACCGAAGACGTGCGCCACAACCGT
>NZ_MECT01000554.1:0-20547 GCF_001722145.1 Shigella sp. FC1544 | reverse complement strand
AATTAGGGCAGCCTTTTCGCCTGCCGGGATTCACATTTTTCTGCATATCTGACACTTTGGTTCCCACTACTTATTTGGTGGACACCACTTTGTCTAATTTGTCAGATTCTGACCAGACGGTTCAGGCTGTACGCTTACTGATGAGTTTAATAAACAGAACGATAGCGAGGCGTTCGCGGTTAAATATGACAAAGAGGTTTATCAACCGGCGATTGCGGCATGTCATAAACAGAGTGAAGAGTGTTATGAAGTGCCGATTCAGCAGAAACGAGATTTCGATATCAACGAACAACGGCGACAGACTTTTCTGCAATCACAAAAACTCAGCCGTAAATTGCAGGATGACTGGGTAACGCTCGAAAAAGGGCAATATCCGTTAACGATGAAAGTTTCAGAAATAAACAGTAAAAAAGTCGCGATTTTGATGAAAATTGACGATATCAACCAAGCTAATGAACGCTGGAAAAAAGATACCGAACAACTGCGGCGCAATGGGGTGATTAAGTAAGTTTGATATAGTGCACGATTTGTAGCAGGATGCGGCGTTGACCCCGCATCCGGCAATCAACGTCTGATGCGACGCTTGCGCGTCTTATCAGACCTACAACCGTTGCCACATGTAGGCTGGATAAGGCGTTCACGCCGCATCCGGCAATACAAGTTTACTCAGCCAGAAAAAGCTCCAGCAGCGAATTTAAAAACAGCTTCCCATGTTCCGTTATCTGCCAGTAATCCGCACATTCTGTGAGATAACCCTGGGCAATCGCCTCGTCTAACTGTGGGCGAATCACATCTTCGCAAAGCCCGGTATACGCACTAAACTCTGCGCGTGGCGCGGCCTCCAGCAAGCGAAAGCGGTTCATAAAGAACTCAAACGGCTTATCTGCGGCTTCGACATCACGCTGGCTTTCCAGATACCTTCCTTGCATAAAACCACGAGGATGACGCGTTTTAGTGGTACGCAGAATGCGCCCATCCGGGAAGGTGACTTTGCCGTGCGCGCCGCAGCCAATACCGATGTAGTCACCAAATCGCCAGTAGTTGAGATTGTGCTGGCACTGATAACCGGGTTTGGCGTAAGCGGAAGTTTCATATTGCTGATAACCCGCTGCGGTTAATAACTGATGCCCCTGTTCGAAAATATCCCACAGCGCGTCATCGTCCGGCAGCACCGGTGGTCGCGAACCAAACAGCGTATTGGGTTCGATGGTCAGTTGATACCAGGAAAGATGCGGCGGATTCAGTTCAATGGCCTGGCGTAGATCGCCAAGCGCCTCTTCCAGTGATTGATCCGGTAGTCCATGCATCAAATCAAGGTTAAAGCTACGTAACCCTAAACCGCTCGCCAGCTTTGCCGCTCGTTTCGCTTCTTGCGGGCCATGAATGCGCCCAAGTCGTTTCAGCTTTTCTTCGCTAAAACTCTGCACACCAATAGAGATGCGGTTCACACCAGCACGCTGATAATCGACAAAGCGATCGGCTTCTACCGTACCAGGGTTCGCTTCCATAGTAATTTCTGCATCCGCTGCCAGCGGCAAACGCGCACGCACGCCGTCCAGCAGCGTTTGCATCGCCGGGCCGGAAAGCAGGCTCGGCGTACCACCGCCAATAAAGATTGTCTTTACTTTACGGCCCTGAGCGTAAGCCACATCATTGTCCAGATCGCAAAGCAGATGCTGAACATAATCGTCGTGCGGCACTTCTCCTTTCAACGCGTGAGAGTTGAAATCGCAGTACGGGCATTTCTGCACGCACCACGGGATGTGAATGTAGAGACTCAGCGGCGGTAATTTAACCATTACGTAAAGCGTCCAGCAGCAGTTTCAACGCCTGACCACGGTGGGAAATGGCGCTCTTTTCTTCGCGGGTCAGTTCGGCGGCTGTTTTCCCTTCGGAAGGTACGAAGAAGATTGGATCATAACCAAAGCCACCAGTGCCCGCTGGTTCGCGAGTAATCACGCCCGGCCAGCTGCCGTGGCATACCAGCGGAGTCGGATCTTCCGCGTGACGCAGATATACCAGCACGCAGTGGAAACGTGCCTGACGTTGGTCGTCCGGTACGTCTTTCAGTGTTTCCAACAGTTTTTGCAGATTCTTTTGATCGGTCGCGTCTTCACCGGAATAACGCGCGGAGTAAATACCCGGCGCGCCACCCAGCGCATCTACCGCCAGACCAGAGTCGTCGGCAATTGCCGGTAAACCGGTCACTTTTGCCGCATGGCGCGCTTTCAGAATCGCGTTTTCGATAAAGGTTAGGCCGGTTTCTTCAGCGGAATCAACGCCGAGGTCTGTTTGTGCCACGATATCAAGACCAAAGTCGCTAAGCAGCGACGCCAGCTCACGCACTTTACCGGCATTGCCGGTTGCGAGGACAACTTTTTGCATAGGATACCTAATTAATTAACGCCGCGATTTCTGGCGGGATTTGTTGCGGATTAATGATTTTAATTTGTTTGTGGCGGCCAAGTTCGCCTTTTTCAATCACCACCTGGCTTTTGGCAACCCGGAATTGCTTACCGAGAAACTTCACCAGATGACTGTTGGCCTGGCCGTCAACTGGCGGCGCGGTAATGGCGACTTTAACTTCGTCGCCATGTAAACCGACAATAGAATCACGGCTGGCTTTCGGCTGAATATAGAGCCGTAAAACCAGACCGTCATCATTAACTGTTACGGCATTCATAACGCCATCCACAGCCCCGGCAGCAGGATGTTTCCGGTTGCCTGTAATACTTCTGCGACACCCATATTGATGACATACAGCAGCAGAACGAGGATCATCGGCGAGAAATCAATCCCACCCATTGCCGGTAGCAAGCGGCGAATCGGGCGCAGCAGCGGATCGGCCAGCTGAATCAGCACGTATTCAATCGGGCTACGACCCTGGCTTACCCAGCTCATAATCGCCATCACCAGCAGGACCCAGAAAATCAGCAAGCCGATGGTTTTCAGCAGAATCAGTAAACCGGCAATCCAGATGATTGGCAGGAAGGTCACCACTTTAAACAGCACAATGGCTTTGATAAAACTGAGAATATAGGCAACCAGCAGCGAGGCGCTGTCAATGGGACCCATTGCCGGAATAACGCGGCGCAGTGGCCCGATAATTGGCTGCGTTACCTTCACTACAAACTGTGAGAAGGGGTTGTAAAAATCACAATGAGCCCACTGCATCCAGATGCGTAATAACAGCACCATGGTATACAGCTCAATGACCGTTGAAAGCAGGAAAGTCAACGTATTCATGGCGTTCCTTTAATTCCTTATTTTTTAGAGTAATCACGCGCACCAAAAATTGCAGTGCCGATACGAACCATCGTGCTACCTGCCGCAATGGCGGCTTCCATATCGTCCGACATTCCCAGAGAGAGCGTGTCGATATGCGGGTAGCGCGTTTTCAGTCCGGCAAATGCTACAGCCATTTGGCGTGCAACTTCAAACTGCCTTACATATTCTGACTCAGGCGCAGGGATTGCCATCAGCCCGCGCAGACGTAAACGCGGTAGTTCAGCGACCGCCGCTGCCAGCTCGTCCAGTTCTGCCAGTTGAATCCCGGACTTACTGTTTTCATCACTAATATTAATTTGAATCAGTACGTTAAGAGGGGGAAGTTCTGCCGGGCGCTGATCGTTGAGGCGGGTAGCAATGCGCAAACGGTCGATGGTATGACACCAGTCGAAATGCTCTGCCACCAGGCGGCTTTTATTAGACTGCAACGGGCCAATAAAATGCCATTCTAATCCTGTTACGCCCAGTTCCTGAAAGTGGCGAATTTTATCTACCCCTTCCTGAACGTAGTTTTCACCAAATTGACGCTGCCCGGCATCAATGGCTTCTGCGATGGCGCTCGCAGGTTTTGTTTTACTGACTGCAAGCAGCGTAATTTCTTCTGGAGAACGGCCGCAACGCGTTGCAGCCGCTGAGATTTTGTCCCGGACCTGTGCCAGGTTATGCGCAATATCGTTCATTTTCCGAGGATCTTAGTATGAATATGGAAGAAATTGTGGCCCTTAGTGTAAAGCATAACGTCTCGGATCTACACCTGTGCAGCGCCTGGCCCGCACGATGGCGCATTCGCGGGCTAATGGAAGCTGCGCCGTTTGATGCGCCGGACGTCGAAGAGCTACTGCGGGAGTGGCTGGATGACGATCAGCGGGCAATATTGCTGGAAAATGGCCAGCTGGATTTTGCCGTGTCGCTGGCGGAAAACCAGCGATTGCGTGGCAGCGCATTCGCGCAACGGCATGGCATTTCGCTGGCGTTACGGCTGTTACCTTCGCACTGCCCGCAGCTCGAACAGCTTGGCGCACCAACGATATTGCCGGAATTACTCAAGAGCGAGAATGGCCTGATTCTGGTGACGGGGGCGACGGGGAGCGGCAAATCTACCACGCTGGCGGCGATGGTTGGCTATCTCAATCAACATGCCGATGCGCATATTCTGACGCTGGAAGATCCTGTTGAATATATCTATGCCAGCCAGCGATGTTTGATCCAGCAGCGGGAAATTGGTTTGCACTGTATGACGTTCGCATCGGGATTGCGGGCCGCATTGCGGGAAGATCCTGATGTGATTTTGCTCGGAGAGCTGCGTGACAGCGAGACAATCCGTCTGGCACTGACGGCGGCAGAAACCGGGCATTTGGTGCTGGCAACATTACATACGCGTGGTGCCGCGCAGGCAGTTGAGCGACTGGTGGATTCATTTCCGGCGCAGGAAAAAGATCCCGTACGTAATCAACTGGCAGGTAGTTTACGGGCCGTGTTGTCACAAAAGCTGGAAGTGGATAAACAGGAAGGACGCGTGGCGCTGTTTGAATTATTGATTAACACTCCCGCGGTGGGGAATTTGATTCGCGAAGGGAAAACCCACCAGTTACCGCATGTTATTCAAACCGGGCAGCAGGTGGGGATGATAACGTTTCAGCAGAGTTATCAGCAGCGGGTGGGGGAAGGGCGTTTGTGACGTTGCCATGCCCGATGCGCAAGTTTATAGGGCCTATAAAGGCAATAAATGTCTGATGCGACGCTAACGCGTCTTATCAGACCTACAGCCGCTGCCAGATGTGTGCTGGATAAGGCGTTCACGCCGCATCCGGCAAGATGGCGGTAACGACTATCCGCCAGGCTTTTAGATCGCCTTAATATCCCTGCTCGAAATAGCTTTCGAGAATAATAACCGCAGAGGCAGAGTCGACTTTGCCTTTGTTGAGCGCCCGATAGCCGCCCTGTTCAAACAGACCGGAACGGGCTTCCACGGTGCTAAGACGTTCGTCATGGAGCTTTACTTCAACACCGAAACGACCATGAATACGGTTGGCAAATTTACGCGCTCTGGCAGTCAATGGTTGCTCGGTGCCGTCCATATTCAGCGGCAAACCGACGATGATTTCGTCCGGCTGCCACTCTTTCAGTAAACGTTCGATGAGGTTCCAGTCCGGCGTACCGTCCTGTGCTTTAATTGCAGGCAAAGGGCGAGCAGTGCCGGTAATGCGTTGGCCGACCGCTACGCCAATGCTTTTGGTGCCGAAGTCGAAGGCGAGTAAGGTTCCACTCATCAGGCGTGCCCTGCCACACCAGGCATGGTGAGAATATCCACACCAATCAGTTTTGCCGCCTCGCGCCAGCGGTCGGCAATCGGCGTTTTGAACAAAATATTCAGATCCGCCGGGGCCGTTAGCCACGCGTTATCGAGAATTTCTTGTTCCAGTTGACCTTTTTCCCAGGAGGCATAGCCCAGAGCCACCAATACGTCAGACGGTTGTTTATCGGTGCCGAGCGTTTCCAGCACATCGCGGGAAGTGGTCATCACCGTGTTGTCTGAAATGCGAATGCTGGAAGCAAAATTGGAGGGCGGAGTATGCAAAATAAACCCGCGATCTTCAGCCAGTGGGCCGCCGAGCATAACCGGTTTATCCAGACGGATTGATTCATCACGCCGCTCCGGCGTGATCTTCAGCTTTTCCAGAATCCCTTCAATTTTGAGATTTTCCAGCGGCTTGTTGACGATGATCCCCATTGCACCATTGGTATTATGTTCGCAAATGTAGACCACGGAACGACGGAAAATCGGATCCTGGAGAGCAGGCATGGCAATAAGAAAGTGATGCTGTAAATTCATTGTCAGAGGTTCTGTTTCCTGGTTCAAAAAAGCAACAGCGCCCAGTATGCGTGGAAAGAAGGGCGCTGTCACTCAGAGTCTCAACGAGATCCTTCTCGCTAAGGTGGGTTACTGCTGCTGTAAACGTGCTTCGATGGCATCCATTAACATTCCGGTGATCGACACCGGAAACTCTGCTTCAATCTCACGAATACAGGTTGGGCTGGTGACGTTAATTTCAGTCAGACGGTCGCCGATGATATCCAGACCAACAAAAATCAGCCCTTTTTCTTTCAGCGTCGGCCCGATCTGATGGGCGATTTTCCAGTCACTTTCCGTCAGCGGCCGAGGTTCACCGCGACCACCGGCAGCCAGATTGCCACGGGTTTCGCCCCCCTGCGGAATACGCGCCAGGCAGTACGGTACCGGCTCGCCATCCACCACCAGCACGCGTTTGTCGCCATCTTTAATGGCTGGCAGGTAATTTTGCGCCATGCAGTAGCGAGTGCCATGCTCAGTCAGGGTTTCGGCAATCACGCCGAGGTTTGGATCGCCTTCTTTCACGCGGAAAATCGACGCGCCGCCCATACCGTCCAGCGGCTTAAGAATGATGTCGCTGTGTTTCTCCCAGAACGCTTTTAGCTGCGCTTTATTGCGCGTAACCAGCGTTTCTGGCGTTAAGTCAGAGAACCAGGCGGTAAACAGTTTCTCGTTACAGTCGCGCAGGCTCTGCGGCTTGTTAACGATCAGCGTCCCTTTCTCTTCGGCACGTTCCAGAATATAGGTCGCGTAGATAAACTCGGTATCAAACGGCGGGTCTTTACGCATCAGGAGCACATCGAGATCGGCCAGCGGCAGATCCTGTTCACCGACGAACGAAAACCACTCTTCGTAGTTCTGCTTCACGTTCAGCGTGCAGGTATGGGCGCGGGCTTCGCCATTGATCAGATACAGATCGCCCATCTCCATATAGTGAAGTTCGTAACCACGACGCTGTGCTTCCAGCAACATAGCGAAACTGGAATCTTTCTTGATGTTGATGTTTGCGATGGGGTCCATCACGATGCCGAGCTTGATCATTATTCTTCTCCGTTAGCCCAAATCGCCAAATCGTACTTGTAGCGCGGTAATGGCGGTGAGCGCAGTTGTCTCTGTACGCAAAACGCGAGGTCCCAACAGGATATCAGTAAATTGATAGCGGGCAGTCATGGCAATTTCATCTGCCGATAAACCGCCTTCCGGGCCAATCAGCAGGCGGACGCGTTCAACCGGTAACGGCAACGTATTGATGCTGTTACTGGCGCGCGGGTGAAGATTCAGTTTCAGTCCTTCATCCTGCTCTGCACACCAGGCTTCCAGATCCATCGCTGGACGGATTTCCGGCACCCGGTTACGACCACACTGCTCACAGGCAGCAATTGCAATCTTCTGCCACTGCTGGAGCTTCTTGTTCAGACGTTCACTATCCAGTTTAACGCCGCAGCGCTCAGAAAAAAGTGGCGTAATGAGGCTTACACCGAGTTCGATCGATTTCTGGATCGTAAATTCCATTTTTTCACCACGCGACATCACCTGACCGAGGTGAATATGCAGCGGAGATTCGCGATCGTCGATCTTGCCTTCCAGCACCTTCACTTCCACGCTTTTTTTGCTGGCGCTGGTAATTTCGGCGTCAAAGACCTGGTTGCTACCGTCAAACAATTGCAACGCCTGCCCCGGCCCCATGCGCAGTACGCGCCCGATATGGTTGGCGGCATCTTCGCAAAGCGCGATGTGAGAATGGCTGGTCAGTGGTTCAGGATGATAAATGCGGGGGATACGCATAGTTAAAAATCCGCGTCGTCTCCCCACGCGGTTGTACGCGTGGGGTAGGGGTTAACAAAAAGAGTCCCGCTAGTGTAGGTTAGCTCTTTCGCGCCTGGCAAGCGCGTTGCACATACGGGTTATGATTGCCTTGCACCTTCGCGATGCGTTCATCGCGCTCGCACTCCCAGTCGGTAACCGGATACATCTTGTTCCATGCGTTGAACAGCTGCGTTTGCTGGCGAGAGAGTGTCAGGTTGTATTGGTCGCGCATATAGAAGTAGGTGCGCGCAATGGCACCGCGTGCACGCGCTGGTGGTTCGGCAGCTTTTTCTTTGAAATCGACCTTCATGGCGCATTGACCGTACTGGCCTTCGCCGCCATTCCACTGGCTGTACATAAAGTTGCCGCGATCGCCATTCACCTCACCGACTGACGGCTGCAGGTTATGCATATCGCTTTCCATCTTGCGATAGACCGGATCTTTAGCGCAGTTTTTACGTCCACCGTCCTGCCAGCACTGGCGCTGGTGACCGAACTGCCAGGCGGGAACGACGTGTTCCCACTCTACGCGGCTGGCTCGGTTTTCATTTTTGCGCACCTGATAGCCGCACGATTGCAGATCAACAACGCCTTTTTTGCCCTGCCAGTTAATTTTACATCCGCAATAAAACGTACCGGGCGCGTCAGCGTGGACTTTTACCGCCGCGGCTTTCGCCTGAGAAAAACTATTGATACCTTCGGCCAACGCCGGGCCGGAAAATGCTGCGCTCAGTACCACCGCAGCAATAGACAAATAACGGTACATCACTTACTCCGTGTTAAAACGAGCCAGCAACGTAGCGAAAGTTGTTTTGGTATGCAATCAGCCAGATCAGGAAAGTTCCTGATAGTTCAGATGGTTATTTTACGACCAGTTGTTCGCCGCAGTGAACACAGCGATAGACGGCTTCGCCACGAACTACGCGATTATGGCGGCGTACGGTAAGCTGATGCTCCTGGCACTTGCAGCGGTAGGGGAAGGTGTTGCGACGCACGGATTGCAGTTCGAACTGATGCGTACGACGGGCGGGAACACCCAGCACGTTTTCCATCATCCACTTCCACTCTTTGCCATGTGGTGCTACGCGCCCGAAATGTTTCCATACCAGCAAATGTGCCAGTTCGTGCGGCACCACTTCTTCAATAAAGGCTTCACTGTTTTCCAACAGCAAAACGGGATTGAGGCGGATTTCATAGCTTTCCAGCCAGGCTGTTCCGGCGGAGGTGCCGCGCTGGGTATAAGAGAGTTTTGGCTCCGGGTAGTTACGCCCCAATTTCAGGTTAGCCTGGGCGAGTTTTTCCCGCAGGCGACGCATAACGGCCTGTTGGATGGCGATAGGGAGACGGGATGTTTTCATAGCGGCAGAGGATAGAGCGAAGAAAAGATGACTGCAAGAGGTGGCTTCCTCCGCGATGGGAGGAAGCTTGGGGAGATTAATCGTGAGCGCCTATTTCGCGCAGTTTACGACCTTTCATCAGATTACGTTCAATATGTTCCAGCGAAACGTGTTTGGTTTCCGGTACCAGCCACAATGTCAGCAGGATAAACAGTACGTTCAGAGCCGCATACACCCAGAAGGTGTTGGCGTTACCCAGTGTGTTGAGCATGGTCAGGAACGTTGCGCCAACGATCATGTTGGCAATCCAGTTGGTGGCGGTGGAGCAGGTGATGCCAAAATCGCGGCCTTTCAGCGGCTGAATTTCGGAGCACAGTACCCAAATCAGCGGACCGGCACTCATGGCAAAACCGACAATAAACATCAGCAGCATGGCGATGGCGAAATACTGCGCTGACGGAGAGTGAATACCGATATGCATCATTGTACCGAGTACGCCCATGCCAGCAGCCATCACCAGGAAGCCCAGCGTTAGCGTTGGTTTACGTCCCCAGCGGTCAACAAGGCCGATTGCGATAAAGGTGGCAAGTACGTTGGTCAGGCCGACAATCACTGTCCCCCACATTTGCTCGGTAGTGTTGGTATAACCCGCCAGTTCGAAGATTTTCGGCGCGTAATACATGATGACGTTCATCCCGGTGAATTGCTGCATTACCTGTAACAGTACGCCAAGGAACACCGCGCGGCGGAAGTTGCTATTCTCTTTAAACAGCGCCCAGCCACTCTGTTTAACCTGCAAACTTTCACGGATTTCATCCAGTTCGCGTTTCGCTTCCGCGCTGGTGTAACGCAGGCGTAGCAGCACGCGTTCGGCATCAACAAAACGGCGTTTGGCGGCAAACCAACGTGGGCTGTCTGGCAGGAAGAAGACACCAATCAGCAGCAAAATTGCCGGGATGATAATCACACCCAGCATCCAGCGCCATGCACCGGTGTAGCTGAAGGCGGTATCAGAAAGATAAGCACCGAGGATCCCGATAGTGATCATCAACTGATACATCGAGATCATACTGCCACGAATTTTTTCCGGCGCAATTTCAGAGAGGTACAGCGGTGCGGTATAAGAGGCCACACCCACCGCCAGCCCCAGTAGAACGCGGGAAAGAATCAGTACTTCAACGTTTGGCGCAGCCGCAGAGAACAGCGAACCGGCAACAAACAAAATTGCGCCGATCATCAGGCTCTTTTTGCGCCCGAGTTTAAAGGAGAGCCAGCCGCTGCCCACCGCACCGACTGCCGCACCGAACATCATGGAGCTTACGACCCATTCTTGCGTGTGCGAAGTAATCTGGAATTCATCTGCAATAAACGGCAGTGCGCCAGCAATTACACCGATATCCAGGCCAAAGAGTAATCCCGCCAGAGCGGCAAGGAAGCAGACGAAAAACGTCATTGCCTTGTTTGACCGCCCCTGTTTTTTAGCGTCAGGCATGATGCCCTCCAATATGGTTATTTTTTATTGTGAATTAAGATAGGTGAGTACGACGTAAAAAGATGTGAAGCAAATCACATTAGTGTAATCGCTTACACTAACATTTATCTTAGTTATGGTTTAAGTGCATGAAAATAATTGAGTTATATCATCATAGATTAAACGCTGTTATCTGCAATTAAGACTTTACTGAAAAGAAATGTAACAACTGTGAAAACTGAATAATAATATGAAAACATTACAAATATTTGGCTGGTGTTATTGGTGTAATCGGTTTCAGTAGTGATGATAATTTGCGATAAAACGTGTTGAGGAAGAATGATGTTATTGTGCGGGCAGCTTTTTGCCGGATGCGGCGTGAATGCCTATCCACCGCGGTGAGGTAAAAGAAAAAGGCCAGCGCGAGGCTGGCCTTTGAAAGCAGGTGAAGAAAGATTACTTCAGACCGGCAGCATCGCGCAGCAGCTGCGCTTTGTCGGTTTTTTCCCACGGGAAATGTTCACGACCAAAGTGACCGTATGCTGCGGTTTCTTTGTAGATCGGGTGCAGCAGATCCAGCATCTGAATCAGACCGTATGGGCGCAGGTCGAAGAACTCACGTACCAGCAGAGTCAGTTGTTCAGAAGGCACTTTCTCAGTACCGAAAGTTTCTACCATGATGGAGGTCGGTTCAGCCACGCCGATTGCGTAGGAAACCTGAATTTCACAACGATCGGCCAGGCCAGCAGCAACGATGTTTTTCGCGACATAACGTGCTGCGTAGGCTGCGGAACGGTCCACTTTTGATGGATCTTTACCAGAGAATGCTCCGCCACCGTGACGTGCCATGCCGCCGTAGGTATCAACGATAATTTTACGACCAGTCAGACCGCAGTCACCCATCGGGCCACCGATAACAAAACGACCGGTCGGGTTGATGAAGAATGTGGTGGCAGAAGTCAGCCATTCAGCGGGCAGAATTGGCTTGATGATCTCTTCCATTACCGCTTCTTGCAGCGATTTCTGGTCGATCTCTTCAGAGTGCTGAGTGGAAAGCACGACAGCATCAATACCAACGATTTTGCCGTCGTCATACTGGAAAGTCACCTGGCTTTTCGCGTCCGGGCGCAGCCACGGCAGAGTGCCGTTTTTACGCACTTCAGCCTGACGCTGTACCAGACGGTGTGCATAGGTGATAGGTGCTGGCATCAGCACGTCGGTTTCATTAGTTGCGTAGCCAAACATCAGACCCTGGTCACCCGCGCCCTGTTCCAGCGGATCGGCACGGTCAACGCCCTGGTTGATGTCAGGAGACTGTTTGCCGATAGCGCTCAGAACCGCACAGGAGTTAGCGTCAAAGCCCATGTCGGAATGCACATAGCCAATTTCGCGAACGGTGTTACGGGTGATCTCTTCGATGTCTACCCAGGCGCTGGTGGTGATTTCGCCGCCAACTAAAACCATGCCGGTTTTTACGTAGGTTTCGCAAGCAACGCGTGCTTTCGGATCCTGTTCGAGGATCGCGTCTAAAACGGCATCAGAGATTTGGTCAGCAATTTTGTCAGGATGCCCTTCAGAGACGGACTCGGACGTAAAAAGGTGTTTTGCCATATTTAATATCACCTAAAGAGAATTTGGTTAGCTCAAACTGTTGTGTGGATTTTCTGTGGTAGCGGATCCTACCACGACTCTGCAGATTAAAAACACTGGCAGTCTGAGTGTTAATCGGTATGGATGGATTAACATCTGGATGGCTATTTTAGGTCAATTCTTCACCCGATTTCCACTTTTTTTTGAATCGTGTCTCATTCTGTTAAAAACGTGGCTGGAAATTTTTCCTGACAATGCCGGCATTCTGCGTATTTATATTTTGCAATTTTCTGCCATTGTGGGGTATAAAACGCGGCGCGCGGCTTAAATAAAAAGCACACGACGTTTCTTTCGTGTTGCCACTTCCAGCCGGGTTGAAATCAGAGTTTTGGCTTGTGGGTTCGTCTTAACAGGCGGCCGTGGAGGTGATACGAAATAATGAACCGTAGTCTGCTGCTTAACCTGTCTCACCGTTCTGGTGAAGATTCGTTCCCCGCACTCTGCATCTCTGCTTTGCATACCTGCCGATGTTATACCCATCTCGGCGCTTCTCAGGATTCAAGAGCTGGTTACAGTTACTGAGGACTGAACAAGGGCGCTCTTGTAAAAACAAGAGTTTTCTCGTGGTTTCGCCGAACTGTCACACTTACGTTCGGTTATGTGCTTAATAATGTTATGAAAAAGAAACCGGTTGCGCAGTTGGAGCGTCAGCATTCACTGCTGGAAAATCCATGTGCTTATGGGTTGTTATCGCAGTTCCAGGCTGCGATAGTCGTTAACTGTTTTACACTTAATAAAATAATTTGAGGTTCGCTATGTCTGACGACATGTCTATGGGTTTGCCTTCGTCAGCGGGCGAACACGGTGTACTACGCTCCATGCAGGAGGTTGCAATGAGCTCCCAGGAAGCCAGCAAGATGCTGCGTACTTACAATATTGCCTGGTGGGGCAATAACTACTATGACGTTAACGAGCTGGGCCACATCAGCGTGTGCCCGGACCCGGACGTCCCGGAAGCTCGCGTCGATCTCGCGCAGTTAGTGAAAACTCGTGAAGCACAGGGTCAGCGTCTGCCTGCACTGTTCTGTTTCCCACAGATCCTGCAGCACCGTTTGCGTTCCATTAACGCCGCGTTCAAACGTGCGAGGGAATCCTACGGCTATAACGGCGATTACTTCCTTGTTTATCCGATCAAAGTTAACCAGCACCGCCGCGTGATTGAGTCCCTGATTCATTCGGGCGAACCGCTGGGTCTGGAAGCCGGTTCCAAAGCCGAGTTGATGGCAGTGCTGGCACATGCTGGCATGACCCGTAGCGTCATCGTCTGCAACGGTTATAAAGACCGCGAATATATCCGCCTGGCATTAATTGGCGAGAAGATGGGGCACAAGGTCTATCTGGTCATTGAGAAGATGTCAGAAATCGCCATTGTGCTGGATGAAGCAGAACGTCTGAATGTCGTTCCTCGTCTGGGCGTGCGTGCACGTCTGGCTTCGCAGGGCTCGGGTAAATGGCAGTCTTCCGGCGGGGAAAAATCGAAGTTCGGCCTGGCTGCGACTCAGGTACTGCAACTGGTTGAAACGCTGCGTGAAGCTGGGCGTCTCGACAGCCTGCAACTACTGCACTTCCACCTCGGTTCGCAGATGGCGAATATTCGCGATATCGCCACGGGCGTTCGTGAATCCGCGCGTTTCTATGTGGAACTGCACAAGCTGGGCGTCAATATTCAGTGCTTCGACGTCGGCGGCGGTCTGGGCGTGGACTATGAAGGCACCCGTTCGCAGTCTGACTGCTCCGTAAACTACGGCCTCA
The DNA here is from genome assembly GCF_001722145.1 of Shigella sp. FC1544. Taxonomy (NCBI): domain Bacteria; kingdom Pseudomonadati; phylum Pseudomonadota; class Gammaproteobacteria; order Enterobacterales; family Enterobacteriaceae; genus Shigella; species Shigella sp. FC1544. The sequence goes on along the minus strand of NZ_MECT01000554.1, from coordinate 6,392 downwards.
ATGAATATGCCAACAACATCATCTGGGCGATTGGTGATGCGTGTGAAGAAAACGGTCTGCCGCATCCGACGGTAATCACCGAATCGGGTCGTGCGGTGACTGCGCATCACACCGTGCTGGTGTCTAATATCATCGGCGTGGAACGTAACGAATACACGGTGTCGACCGCGCCTGCAGAAGATGCGCCGCGCGCGCTGCAAAGCATGTGGGAAACCTGGCAGGAGATGCACGAACCGGGAACTCGCCGTTCTCTGCGTGAATGGTTACACGACAGTCAGATGGATCTGCACGACATTCATATCGGCTACTCTTCCGGCACCTTTAGCCTGCAAGAACGTGCATGGGCAGAACAACTCTATCTGAGCATGTGCCATGAAGTGCAGAAGCAACTGGATCCGCAAAACCGTGCGCATCGTCCGATAATCGACGAACTGCAGGAACGTATGGCGGACAAAATGTACGTCAACTTCTCGCTGTTCCAGTCAATGCCGGACGCATGGGGGATCGACCAGTTGTTCCCGGTTCTGCCGCTGGAAGGGCTGGATCAAGTGCCGGAACGTCGCGCTGTGCTGCTGGATATTACCTGTGACTCTGACGGTGCTATCGACCACTATATTGATGGTGATGGTATTGCCACGACAATGCCAATGCCGGAGTACGATCCAGAGAATCCGCCGATGCTCGGTTTCTTTATGGTCGGCGCATATCAGGAGATCCTCGGCAACATGCACAACCTGTTCGGTGATACCGAAGCGGTTGACGTGTTCGTCTTCCCTGACGGTAGTGTAGAAGTGGAACTGTCTGACGAAGGCGATACCGTTGCGGATATGCTGCAATATGTGCAGCTCGATCCGAAAACGCTGTTAACTCAGTTCCGCGATCAAGTGAAGAAAACCGATCTTGATGCTGAACTGCAACAACAGTTCCTTGAAGAGTTCGAGGCAGGTTTGTACGGTTATACTTATCTGGAAGATGAGTAAGTCCGTATTACTTGAATCCGCTTAATTTAGCGGTGATAATCCGCCACAATTTATTGTGACAAATCCAACCCTTCCTCGTCGGGCCTAACGACGCGGAAGGGTTTTTTTATATCGACTTTGTAATAGGAGTCCATCCATGAGCACCTTAGGTCATCAATACGATAACTCACTGGTTTCCAACGCCTTTGGTTTTTTACGCCTGCCGATGAACTTCCAGCCGTATGACAGCGATGCTGACTGGGTGATTACTGGTGTGCCGTTCGATATGGCCACTTCTGGTCGTGCGGGGGGACGCCACGGTCCGGCAGCGATCCGTCAGGTTTCGACGAATCTTGCCTGGGAACACAATCGCTTCCCGTGGAATTTCGACATGCGTGAGCGCCTGAACGTCGTGGACTGCGGCGATCTGGTATATGCCTTTGGCGATGCCCGTGAGATGAGCGAAAAACTGCAGGCACACGCCGAGAAGCTGCTGGCTGCCGGTAAGCGTATGCTCTCTTTCGGTGGTGACCACTTTGTTACGCTGCCGCTGCTGCGTGCTCATGCGAAGCATTTCGGCAAAATGGCGCTGGTACACTTTGACGCCCACACCGATACCTACGCGAACGGTTGTGAATTTGACCACGGCACCATGTTCTATACCGCGCCGAAAGAAGGTCTGATCGACCCGAATCATTCCGTGCAGATTGGTATTCGTACCGAGTTTGATAAAGACAACGGTTTTACCGTGCTGGACGCCTGCCAGGTGAACGATCGCAGCGTGGATGACGTTATCGCCCAAGTGAAACAGATTGTGGGTGATATGCCGGTTTACCTGACCTTTGATATCGACTGCCTGGATCCTGCTTTCGCGCCGGGAACCGGTACGCCAGTGATTGGCGGCCTGACCTCCGATCGCGCCATTAAACTGGTACGCGGCCTGAAAGATCTCAACATTGTTGGGATGGACGTAGTGGAAGTGGCTCCGGCATACGATCAGTCGGAAATCACCGCTCTGGCTGCGGCGACGCTGGCGCTGGAGATGCTGTATATTCAGGCGGCGAAAAAGGGCGAGTAAGCACCAGATGCGATGCGCACGGGTAAAACGTGCCATTAATGTCGGATGCGGCGTGAACGCCTTATCCGACCTACGTTCGGCACCCGTAGGCCGGATAAGATGCGCCAGCATCGCATCCGGCAATGCGCACAAGGTAACAAATGTGCCATTAATGTCAGATGCGGCGTGAACGCCTTATCTGACCTACGTTCGACACCACCAGGCTTTACTTAATCCCATCCGCGCTCATGCGATCGCGAATATGCTGGGCGCGTTCGGCGGATGCCGGATGGTCGTCAAACATTGAGCTTTGGCGGCCTTCTTCCAGTTTCGCCAGTTTTTCAAAGCTGGTGGCAAGACCTGCCGGGCTGATGCCGCGTTGGCGCAGAAGATCGTAAGAATAATCATCGGCTTCTGCTTCCTGGCGCTGGGAGAATTGCGAATTGACTAATTTCTCGCCCAGATCACCAAGTTGTGATTGAGATAAACTGCCGACAATCCCGCCCGCAGAGGCCGCAGCTACTCGCACGGCATTTGTACCAAGCGCCACCTGCATCCCTTTCTTCACATGGCCTAACGCCACGTGCCCCATCTCGTGACCGATCACCGCTTCGACTTCGTTATCCGTCATCATATCCATCAGCCCGCTATAGACGCGGATACAGCCGTTAGCCATTGCAAAGGCGTTCACATCCTTCGCCATATACACTTTGTAATTCACCGGCTGACCGTTGATATTGTTGCCTAGCGCATTGGCAATAGTTGTCAGACGTTTAGCGTATTCGCTATTGGCTGGCGCAATCGTCGCCTTGCTGTCCATCTCCTGACATGCCTGATCGCTCAGGGTTTTCACCTGCGCATCACTCAAACTGTAAGCCTGAAAAGCTTCCGCTCCTGATGAGAGCAGTCCGTTGGAGTCCATATTCTGGCAACCAGTCAGTACCGTTGCCACGCTCATTGCTACCAATAAGGCGCGAATTTTCATGTTTTCTCTTCCGCACAAGGTCAGGATTATTCTAAAAATGCGCCGTTTGCAGGTGAATCGACGCTCAGTCTCAGTATAAGGAAAAGCGCAGCGGACGGGCGAGTAGATTGCGCAACATGCGAGCATGATCCAGAGATTTCTGAAGCGGCAAAAGGATGTTCCATGTACATGACGCGCGGCTTGCGGTAAATTGTTGGCAAATTTTCCGGCGTAGCCCAAAACGCGCTGTCGTTAAGGGCGTGCCCTTCATCATCCGATCTGGAGTCAAAATGTCCTCACGTAAAGAGCTTGCCAATGCTATTCGTGCGCTGAGCATGGACGCAGTACAGAAAGCCAAATCCGGTCACCCGGGTGCCCCTATGGGTATGGCTGACATTGCCGAAGTCCTGTGGCGTGATTTCCTGAAACACAACCCGCAGAATCCGTCCTGGGCTGACCGTGACCGCTTCGTGCTGTCCAACGGCCACGGCTCCATGCTGATCTACAGCCTGCTGCACCTCACCGGTTACGATCTGCCGATGGAAGAACTGAAAAACTTCCGTCAGCTGCACTCTAAAACTCCGGGCCACCCGGAAGTGGGTTACACCGCTGGTGTGGAAACCACCACCGGTCCGCTGGGTCAGGGTATTGCCAACGCAGTCGGTATGGCGATTGCAGAAAAAACGCTGGCGGCGCAGTTTAACCGTCCGGGCCACGACATTGTCGACCACTACACCTACGCCTTCATGGGCGACGGCTGCATGATGGAAGGCATCTCCCACGAAGTTTGCTCTCTGGCGGGTACGCTGAAGCTGGGTAAACTGATTGCGTTCTACGATGACAACGGTATCTCTATTGATGGTCACGTTGAAGGCTGGTTCACCGACGACACCGCAATGCGTTTCGAAGCTTACGGCTGGCACGTTATTCGCGACATCGACGGTCATGACGCGGCATCCATCAAACGCGCAGTAGAAGAAGCGCGCGCAGTGACTGACAAACCGTCCCTGCTGATGTGCAAAACCATCATCGGTTTCGGTTCCCCGAACAAAGCCGGTACTCACGACTCCCACGGTGCGCCGCTGGGCGACGCTGAAATTGCCCTGACCCGCGAACAGCTGGGCTGGAAATATGCACCGTTCGAAATCCCGTCTGAAATCTATGCTCAGTGGGATGCGAAAGATGCAGGCCAGGCGAAAGAATCCGCATGGAACGAGAAATTCGCTGCTTACGCGAAAGCTTATCCGCAGGAAGCCGCTGAATTTACCCGCCGTATGAAAGGCGAAATGCCGTCTGACTTCGACGCGAAAGCAAAAGAGTTCATTGCTAAACTGCAGGCTAACCCGGCGAAAATCGCCAGCCGTAAAGCGTCTCAGAATGCTATCGAAGCTTTCGGTCCGCTGTTGCCGGAATTCCTCGGCGGTTCTGCTGACCTGGCACCGTCTAACCTGACTCTGTGGTCTGGTTCTAAAGCAATCAACGAAGATGCTGCGGGTAACTACATCCACTACGGTGTTCGCGAGTTCGGTATGACCGCGATTGCTAACGGTATCTCCCTGCACGGTGGTTTCCTGCCGTACACCTCCACCTTCCTGATGTTCGTGGAATACGCACGTAACGCCGTACGTATGGCTGCGCTGATGAAACAGCGTCAGGTGATGGTTTACACCCACGACTCCATCGGTCTGGGCGAAGATGGCCCGACTCACCAGCCGGTAGAGCAGGTCGCTTCTCTGCGCGTAACCCCGAACATGTCTACATGGCGTCCGTGTGACCAGGTTGAATCCGCGGTCGCGTGGAAATACGGTGTTGAGCGTCAGGACGGCCCGACCGCACTGATCCTCTCCCGTCAGAACCTGGCGCAGCAGGAACGAACTGAAGAGCAACTGGCAAACATCGCGCGCGGTGGTTATGTGCTGAAAGACTGCGCCGGTCAGCCGGAACTGATTTTCATCGCTACCGGTTCAGAAGTTGAACTGGCTGTTGCTGCCTACGAAAAACTGACTGCCGAAGGCGTGAAAGCGCGCGTGGTGTCCATGCCGTCTACCGACGCATTTGACAAGCAGGATGCTGCTTACCGTGAATCCGTACTGCCGAAAGCGGTTACTGCACGCGTTGCGGTAGAAGCGGGTATTGCTGACTACTGGTACAAGTATGTTGGCCTGAATGGCGCTATCATCGGTATGACCACCTTCGGTGAGTCAGCTCCGGCAGAGTTGCTGTTCGAAGAGTTCGGCTTCACCGTCGACAACGTCGTTGCGAAAGCAAAAGAACTGCTGTAATTAGCATTTCGGGTAAAAAGGTCGCTTCGGCGACCTTTTTTATTACCTTGATATGTCCGTTTGCGGACAAGCAATAGATGAAGCGTGTTGCAGATCACAAATATTTATATGCAATAAATATCAATTATATAATATGCATCACGATATGCGTATTGACATTTGTTGTTATACCTATAACTCAATGTTATATAAGAAATTAATAATTCACTGTTTTCAAAACACCGGTTTCCCTGCTCAATTGCTTTCATTAAACCGCACGAGTATTTTATTTTTACCGCCGGACGGTACCCTAAAAATAAAATAAGGATAATTTATGCGGCTTAGTGACTATTTTCCAGAATCATCAATCTCAGTTATACATTCAGCAAAAGATTGGCAGGAAGCTATCGGTTTCTCGATGGTATCATTGCTGGATAAAAACTATATCAGCGAGAATTACATTCAGGCAATTAAAGATTCCACCATTAACAATGGCCCTTATTATATTCTCGCACCAGGCGTGGCAATGCCTCATGCGCGACCGGAATGTGGGGCGCTTAAAACCGGGATGTCTTTGACATTACTTGAACAAGGTGTTTATTTTCCGGGGAATGACGAACCAATTAAATTACTCATCGGACTCTCTGCTGCCGATGCCGATTCGCACATTGGCGCTATTCAGGCGTTAAGTGAATTACTGTGCGAAGAAGAAATACTCGAACAACTCTTAACAGCATCATCAGAAAAACAATTAGCGGACATTATCAGCCGCGGATAATTACTCTCTCCTCTACAGGATAATATTATGGAAAACAAGTCTGCTCGTGCAAAGGTCCAGGCTTTTGGGGGCTTTTTGACTGCAATGGTCATCCCCAATATTGGTGCTTTTATTGCCTGGGGTTTTATTACTGCGTTATTTATTCCCACCGGTGGTAATGCTGCCAACTTACTGATTTAGTGTATGATGGTGATTTTAAGGTGCTTGCGTGGCTTCCATTTCCATCAGATGTCCTTCCTGCTCCGCTACTGAAGGCGTGGTGCGTAACGGCAAAAGCACTGCCGGACATCAGCGCTATCTCTGCTCTCATTGCCGTAAAACATGGCAACTACAGTTCACTTACACCGCCTCTCAGCCCGGTACGCACCAGAAA
>NZ_MECT01000553.1:0-20860 GCF_001722145.1 Shigella sp. FC1544 | reverse complement strand
GACGAGAAGGGGAAGGGCCTTCCCGAGAGTGGTAAAGGAGAGGCCCTGGAAATACCCCACAGCCCCGAAAAAGAGCCAGTCAGTTGCTTAACTGACTGGCATTAGGGGAATTATCCCCGGCTTTTTTATGTATGGTCTTACACCACCAGTGCTGCGATTGACGCAGACAGCACACTCACCAGGGTAGAGCCGTAAACCAGTTTCAGACCGAAGCGAGAAACCACGTTACCTTGCTCTTCATTCAGGCCTTTAACTGCACCTGCGATAATCCCGATTGAAGAGAAGTTAGCGAAGGAAACCAGGAACACAGAGATGATGCCTTCAGCACGCGGAGAGAGCGTGGAAGCAATTTTCTGCAGATCCATCATCGCAACGAACTCGTTGGAAACCAGTTTGGTCGCCATGATACTGCCCACTTGCAGTGCTTCACTGGAAGGAACACCCATCACCCATGCAATCGGATAGAAGATGTAGCCCAGAATGCCCTGGAAGGAGATGCTGTAGCCAAACCAGCCAGTCACGGTGGCAAACAGTGCGTTCAGCGCAGCGATCAGGGCGATAAAGCCGATCAGCATCGCGGCAACGATAATGGCAACTTTGAAACCTGCCAGAATGTATTCACCCAGCATTTCGAAGAAGCTCTGACCTTCGTGCAGGTTGGACATCTGAATGTTTTCTTCACTGGCATCAACACGGTAAGGGTTGATCAGCGACAGCACGATAAAGGTGCTGAACATGTTCAATACCAGCGCAGCAACGACGTATTTCGGTTCCAGCATGGTCATGTATGCACCAACGATGGACATCGACACGGTGGACATTGCCGTGGCAGCCATGGTGTACATACGATTACGGGAGATTTTGCCGAGGATATCTTTATAGGCAATAAAGTTTTCAGACTGACCCAGAATCAGGGAGCTGACGGCGTTAAAGGATTCCAGTTTGCCCATGCCGTTGACTTTGGAGAGCAGGAAACCAATTGCGCGGATGATCACCGGCAACACGCGAATGTGCTGGAGAATACCGATCAGTGCAGAGATAAAGACGATTGGGCACAGCACTTTCAGGAAGAAGAATGCCAGGCCTTGATCATTCATGCTACCAAAGACGAAGTTAGTCCCTTCGTTGGCAAATCCGAGCAGTTTTTCGAACATTTCGGAGAAGCCTTTCACGAAGCCTAAACCAACGTCGGAGTTCAGGAAGAACCACGCCAGTAACACTTCGATAACAAGCAGTTGAATAACATAACGGATACGAATTTTTTTGCGGTCGCTGCTTACCAGCAGTGCGAGAATCGCAACAACGGCAAGTGCCAGTACAAAATGAAGGACTCGGTCCATATTTGCTCCAAATATGAGGCAGGTTAAATTTCCGTGCACATTCTATGTAACATGGTTAAGGAAAACGAGATCTGACACACACTATAATGACGTCCTGTGACAGGCTTCAAAAATAGTGATCTGTCATACATTTCTGCTATGTTGTGTATGGAAGCTGAAAGTTATGTAAATGTGCTAACATTAAACATAACCATAACATTCAAGTCATCAATCTTTTCGTAGTCATAATCCTGGTCTATCACAGAAATCACCACAATCCATTTAAATGAATTTGATAATCATTCTCGTTTATCATAGCATGAAACATAGCAAAGGCTATGTTTTAGAGGCACAAGATGACGAACTATCGCGTTGAGAGTAGCAGCGGACGGGCGGCGCGCAAGATGAGGCTCGCATTAATGGGACCTGCGTTCATTGCGGCGATTGGTTATATCGATCCCGGTAACTTTGCGACCAATATTCAGGCGGGTGCCAGCTTCGGCTATCAGCTACTGTGGGTTGTCGTTTGGGCCAACCTGATGGCGATGCTGATTCAGATCCTCTCTGCCAAACTAGGGATTGCCACCGGTAAAAATCTGGCGGAGCAGATTCGCGATCACTATCCGCGTCCCGTAGTGTGGTTCTATTGGGTTCAGGCAGAAATTATTGCGATGGCAACCGACCTGGCGGAATTTATTGGTGCGGCGATCGGTTTTAAACTCATTCTTGGTGTTTCGTTGTTGCAGGGCGCGGTGCTGACGGGGATCGCGACTTTCCTGATTTTAATGCTGCAACGTCGCGGGCAAAAACCGCTGGAGAAAGTGATTGGCGGGTTACTGTTGTTTGTTGCCGCGGCTTACATTGTCGAGTTGATTTTCTCCCAGCCTAACCTGGCGCAGCTGGGTAAAGGAATGGTGATCCCGAGTTTACCTACTTCGGAAGCGGTCTTCCTGGCAGCAGGCGTGTTAGGGGCGACGATTATGCCGCATGTGATTTATTTGCACTCCTCGCTCACTCAGCATTTACATGGCGGTTCGCGTCAACAACGTTATTCCGCCACCAAATGGGATGTGGCTATCGCCATGACTATTGCCGGTTTTGTCAATCTGGCGATGATGGCTACAGCTGCGGCGGCGTTCCACTTTTCTGGTCATACTGGTGTTGCCGATCTTGATGAGGCTTATCTGACGCTGCAACCGCTGTTAAGCCATGCTGCGGCAACGGTCTTTGGGTTAAGTCTGGTTGCTGCCGGACTGTCCTCAACGGTAGTGGGGACACTGGCAGGGCAGGTGGTGATGCAGGGGTTCATTCGCTTCCATATCCCGCTGTGGGTGCGTCGTACAGTCACCATGCTGCCGTCATTTATTGTCATTCTGATGGGATTAGATCCGACACGGATTCTGGTTATGAGTCAGGTGCTGTTAAGTTTTGGTATCGCCCTGGCGCTGGTTCCACTGCTGATTTTCACCAGTGACAGCAAGTTGATGGGCGATCTGGTGAACAGCAAACGCGTAAAACAGACAGGCTGGGTGATTGTAGTGCTGGTCGTGGCGCTGAATATCTGGTTGTTGGTGGGGACGGCGCTGGGATTGTAGTTGAATGAGCGTCGCATCTGGCACTATTGGCGGATGCGGCGTAAACGCCTTATCCGCCCTACGCGTTAAAGATCCGGTTTGTAGGCCTGATAAGACGCGCTAGCGTCGCATCAGGCATTGTGCTCCATTGGCGAATGTGTTTAATGGCGGTGTCCATGTCCGCGGCCTTTTCCGCGATGATCGTCACGATCGCGCCAGCCTTCACGATAGCCACGCTCATACGCTTTACGCTTATCCCAGCCACGATGATAGCCATTATCATGACGCCACCAACGGTTTTTGCGCCACTCATAATTGCGATGCCAGTAGTCACGGTCGCGCCAGTGACCACCGTCCCAGTAATTACCGTAATGATCGCGATCGCCAATTTGTAATTTGATTGATGGCAGTAGGGTGATTTCACCTGCGTTTGCTGCAAGCGGGGTAAATGCCATCAGGGCGGCCGCCAGAAACAGTGACCTGAACATTGTTATTCTCCTTCACGATCGAAGCCGTCAGCGGCCTGTTAACGCAATATTACGGGGAGGTAAAGCCCCGTATCATCGCCATAACTCTTAAATCATAAAGGAGAGCATTTTTTGCTAAACGTTATCGTGGGGTGGCTGTTGCTTCGGACGATTGACCATCATCATCGGCTTACCTGCTAATAACAGCCATGCCGGAAGCATGACGATACAGAGCAGCGGTAGCAATGTGGTATTGGGTACAACGACCGCCGCCATAAAAAGACTTAACCAGCCATCGCGTGTTACCACCAGCACGATGCCGAGAATAGCGCAAGAAACGGTTATTGCCGCTGGTACGGCGGGTACGTGCTCATGCAGCATCAACCCTAATGCCACGCCGACAAACACTGCCGGGAAGATTCGCCCACCGCGAAAGCCACTGGCGGCAGCAACGACCAGGGCGGCAAGTTTAATTACCGCCAGCAAAAAGTAATCGCTGGTGCTGAAAGCCTGATTTGCCACCATCTGCTGCATCTCATCCAGCCCTTTAAACAGCGAAACTGGTCCACCAATAACCCCCAGAATACCGAGAATAAATCCGCCAATACCCAGCACGAGCACCGGATTTTTCATTTGATTCATCATCGCGTGCAACCGTGGTAAGCACCATACGGCGACCATCCCTGCTGCGATGGCAATCGCCGCGACAATTGCACCGCTGAGAATATCGGTCATTTCCATCTGTCCGTAATGCGCAATGGGCAGTGAAAAATGGGGATGGAAAAATAATCCGGTAGTTAGTGCACCACCTGCTGCCGCCATTAACGGCGCAAAGAGACGATCCCATAGCGGAACTTCACTACTGCCATTTAAGGTTTGCGAAAATATCAACGCCGCTGCAACAGGTGTGCCAAACAGCGCGCCGATGGTTCCGGCAGAGGCTAAAATAGTCCACTCCATTCGGTTGACGCGCGGTAACAGACGAGCGCCAATGGCGACGGCAAGGGCGATATTGACGGTCATGATCGGATGTTCCGGCCCCAGGCTGACGCCGCCAGCAAGACCGAGAATTAATGCTACGATAAGTCCTGGTAGCGCAGAGGGCGGAACTGGTGCGCCGATCAGCGGTTCACAGGCGGGGTCTGGTCCGGCATGACCCTGGCTGAAACGGATAACCAACCCCACCGCAATGCCCGTTAGCGTTAATACACCGATGATCCAGAGAGGTGAATCCTGGGCTATCCCCAGAGTTCCCGGCAGTCGTTGCCAGAGCAAATTCTGTAATACCGAGGCGATTTTCATCACCACAATCAGAATAAGACTGGACGCAATCCCAATTGCCACGGCGGGGAGCGATAATAACAACATGGTTCTGGCTCGCGGATGGAGCATGTTCTATTCCTTATGCGGGGTCAGATACTTAGTTTGCCCAGCTTGCAAAAAGGCATCGCTGCAATTGGTGCTGAAACGATAAAGTAAATGTGTGACCCAGATCGATATTTACAGGGAGCCTGCCTTTCCGGCGTTGTTGTTATGCCCCCAGGTATTTACAGTGTGAGAAAGAATTATTTTGACTTTAGCGGAGCAGTTGAAGAATGATAAAGTATGCATTAGTCGGTGATGTGGGCGGCACCAACGCACGTCTTGCTCTGTGTGATATTGCCAGTGGTGAAATCTCGCAGGCTAAGACCTATTCAGGGCTTGATTACCCCAGCCTCGAAGCGGTCATTCGCGTTTATCTTGAAGAACATAAGGTCGAGGTGAAAGACGGCTGTATTGCCATCGCTTGCCCAATTACCGGTGACTGGGTGGCAATGACTAACCATACCTGGGCGTTCTCAATTGCCGAAATGAAAAAGAATCTCGGTTTTAGCCATCTGGAAATTATTAACGATTTTACCGCTGTATCGATGGCGATCCCGATGCTGAAAAAAGAGCATCTGATTCAGTTTGGTGGCGCAGAACCGGTAGAAGGTAAACCTATTGCGGTTTACGGTGCCGGAACAGGGCTTGGGGTTGCGCATCTGGTCCATGTCGATAAGCGTTGGGTAAGCTTGCCGGGCGAAGGCGGTCACGTTGATTTTGCGCCGAATAGTGAAGAAGAGGCCATTATCCTCGAAATATTGCGTGCGGAAATTGGTCATGTTTCGGCGGAGCGCGTGCTTTCTGGCCCTGGGCTGGTGAATTTGTATCGCGCAATTGTGAAAGCTGACAACCGCCTGCCAGAAAATCTCAAGCCAAAAGATATTACCGAACGCGCGCTGGCTGACAGCTGTACCGATTGCCGCCGCGCGTTGTCGCTGTTTTGCGTCATTATGGGCCGTTTTGGCGGCAATCTGGCGCTCAATCTCGGGACATTTGGCGGCGTGTTTATTGCGGGCGGTATCGTGCCGCGCTTCCTTGAGTTCTTCAAAGCCTCTGGTTTCCGTGCTGCATTTGAAGATAAAGGGCGCTTTAAAGAATATGTCCATGATATTCCGGTGTATCTCATCGTCCATGACAATCCGGGTCTTCTCGGTTCCGGTGCACATTTACGCCAGACCTTAGGGCACATTCTGTAAATCCTTCCTGTTATATCGGGAGGTAACTCTCCCGATAATCTTTTAAATCATACAGTTAATTCAATTTTTCTTTGTGTCCCCTCACAAGGCCGACCTGCGTCACACTTCCGTACAGCGGGATTAATTCTCCAGTAAATGCATTATTTGTCTGGTAACGGCGATTTGCTTTGCACGTTCATAATATCACTCGTCAACTATCACTGAATGAGGAATTAACGATGAGTAAGAAACTGATTGCCTTATGTGCCTGCCCAACGGGCCTGGCTCACACCTTTATGGCCGCTCAGGCGTTGGAAGAAGCGGCGGTAGAAGCCGGTTATGAAGTGAAAATTGAAACCCAGGGCGCGGACGGTATCCAGAATCGCCTGACGGCGCAGGATATCGCCGAAGCAACCATCATCATCCACTCCGTGGCAGTTACCCCGGAAGATAATGAGCGTTTCGAATCACGCGACGTTTATGAAATCACTTTGCAGGACGCAATTAAAAACGCTGCGGGCATCATCAAAGAAATCGAAGAGATGATTGCCTCTGAACAACAGTAATATTCGACAGGGATAATTGTTATGGCCATTAAAAAACGCAGTGCAACCGTTGTGCCTGGCGCATCCGGTGCGGCAGCGGCAGTTAAGAATCCGCAGGCCTCTAAAAGCAGCTTCTGGGGTGAACTCCCGCAGCATGTGATGTCAGGGATTTCACGCATGGTGCCGACCTTAATTATGGGCGGTGTGATCCTCGCTTTCAGCCAGCTGATTGCTTATAGCTGGCTTAAAATTCCTGCTGAGATCGGCATCATGGATGCTCTTAATAGCGGGAAATTCTCCGGTTTCGACCTCTCCTTACTGAAATTTGCCTGGCTGTCGCAGTCCTTCGGCGGCGTGTTGTTTGGTTTTGCCATTCCGATGTTTGCTGCTTTTGTGGCGAACTCTATCGGTGGCAAACTGGCGTTCCCGGCTGGTTTTATCGGCGGCTTGATGTCTACCCAGCCGACGCAACTGCTGAACTTCGATCCCAGCACTATGCAATGGGCGACCTCTTCGCCGGTGCCGTCCACCTTCATTGGTGCGCTGATTATTTCTATCGTCGCGGGTTACCTTGTGAAGTGGATGAACCAGAAAATCCAGTTACCGGATTTCCTGTTAGCGTTCAAAACCACATTTTTGCTACCGATTCTTTCCGCCATTTTTGTCATGCTGGCGATGTACTACGTCATTACCCCCTTTGGCGGCTGGATCAACGGCGGTATCCGTACCGTGCTGACTGCCGCAGGTGAGAAGGGCGCGCTGATGTACGCAATGGGGATCGCCGCGGCGACAGCAATCGACCTTGGTGGCCCGATCAACAAAGCCGCAGGTTTCGTTGCCTTCAGCTTTACCACTGACCACGTATTACCGGTCACCGCTCGTTCTATCGCTATCGTTATTCCTCCGATTGGTCTGGGGCTGGCGACCATTATTGACCGTCGTTTAACCGGCAAACGCCTGTTCAACGCTCAACTTTATCCGCAGGGTAAGACCGCGATGTTCCTTGCCTTTATGGGGATTAGTGAGGGTGCGATTCCGTTTGCGCTGGAAAGCCCCATCACCGCCATTCCGTCGTATATGGTCGGCGCGATTGTCGGCTCAACCGCCGCTGTCTGGCTGGGCGCAGTGCAATGGTTCCCGGAATCCGCTATCTGGGCATGGCCGCTGGTCACTAACCTTGGCGTCTATATGGCGGGGATCGCGCTGGGGGCAGTCATAACTGCGCTGATGGTGGTGTTCCTGCGTCTGATGATGTTCCGTAAAGGCAAATTGTTAATCGATAGCCTGTAAGAAGGAAAATCCAGATGACATTACTCGCTTCGCTGCGCGACTGGCTTAAGGCGCAACAACTGGATGCAGTGCTTCTCTCCTCACGGCAGAACAAACAGCCGCATCTGGGGATCTCCACCGGATCAGGCTATGTGGTTATTAGCCGTGAAAGTGCGCACATTCTGGTAGATTCGCGCTATTTCGTTGAGGTGGAAGCCCGTGCGCAAGGCTACCAGCTGCATTTGCTTGACGCGACGAACACGCTTACCACTATCGTCAATCAAATCATTGCCGATGAGCAGTTGCAAACGCTCGGTTTTGAAGGCCAGCAGGTGAGTTGGGAAACCGCGCACCGCTGGAAGTCTGAACTCAATGCGAAACTGGTTAGCGCCACGCCGGATGTGCTGCGGCAAATCAAAACGCCAGAGGAGGTGGAGATAATCCGCCTCGCCTGTGGGATTGCCGATCGCGGAGCGGAGCATATTCGCCGCTTTATTCAGGCGGGGATGAGCGAGCGCGAGATAGCCGCTGAACTGGAGTGGTTTATGCGCCAGCAGGGCGCAGAAAAAGCCTCTTTTGACACCATTGTCGCCAGCGGCTGGCGCGGGGTGCTGCCGCACGGCAAAGCCAGCGACAAGATTGTTGCAGCGGGCGAGTTTGTCACTCTCGATTTTGGTGCGCTGTATCAGGGCTACTGCTCTGATATGACGCGCACCTTGCTGGTGAATGGCGAAGGGGTGAGCGCCGAATCTCACCCGCTGTTTGACGTCTATCAGATTGTCCTGCAGGCACAGCTCGCGGCAATCTCTGCAATTCGCCCCGGCGTGCGCTGCCAGCAGATTGACGACGCCGCGCGCCGGGTCATTACCGAGGCTGGATTTGGCGACTATTTCGGTCATAACACTGGTCACGCTATCGGCATTGAAGTCCATGAAGATCCGCGTTTTTCACCGCGGGACACCACGACGCTACAGCCAGGCATGTTGCTGACCGTGGAGCCGGGGATTTATTTGCCAGGGCAAGGGGGCGTGCGCATCGAAGATGTTGTGCTGGTTACCCCGCAAGGCGCAGAAGTGCTCTACGCCATGCCGAAAACAGTGTTGCTCACGGGAGAGGCATAATGGATTTATCGCTATTAAAAGCGTTGAGCGAGGCAGATGCGATCGCCTCCTCGGAACAGGAAGTGCGGCAGATCCTGCTGGAAGAAGCGGATCGCCTGCAAAAAGAAGTGCGATTTGATGGTCTGGGATCGGTGCTGATCCGCCTCAATGAATCGACAGGGCCGAAGGTGATGATCTGCGCCCATATGGACGAAGTGGGATTTATGGTGCGCAGCATCTCCCGCGAAGGGGCAATTGATGTGCTGCCGGTTGGCAACGTGCGCATGGCTGCCCGCCAGCTGCAGCCGGTGCGCATCACCACCCGTGAAGAGTGCAAAATTCCAGGCCTGCTTGACGGCGACCGGCAGGGGAATGACGTCAGCGCCATGCGCGTGGACATTGGTACGCGCTCGTATGACGAAGTGATGCAGGCGGGAATTCGTCCAGGCGATCGCGTCACCTTTGATACAACTTTTCAGGTTCTCCCTCACCAGCGGGTGATGGGGAAAGCCTTTGATGACCGCCTCGGTTGCTACCTGCTGGTGACGTTACTGCGCGAACTACACAGCGCTGAACTGCCTGCGGAAGTGTGGCTGGTGGCCAGTTCCAGCGAAGAGGTGGGGGTACGCGGCGGGCAAACTGCCACCCGCGCGGTGTCGCCGGATGTCGCCATTGTGCTTGATACCGCCTGCTGGGCGAAAAACTTTGATTATGGCGCGGCTAACCATCGTCAGATTTGTAACGGGCCGATGCTGGTGTTAAGCGACAAGTCGCTGATTGCGCCGCCAAAACTTACCGCGTGGATCTAAACCGTGGCGGCAGAAATTGGCGTGCCGTTACAGGCAGATATGTTCAGCAACGGCGGCACGGACGGCGGAGCGGTGCACTTAACCGGCACCGGCGTGCCTACAGTGGTGATGGGGCCAGCAACCCGCCACGGACATTGCGCCGCATCGATTGCCGATTGCCGTGACATTTTGCAGATGCAGCAGCTTTTATCTGCCCTTATTAAACGTCTTACGCGTGAGACGGTTGTTCAACTGACGGATTTCAGATGATCTCCTGATTAACCCGGAGCGGTTATGTTAACGATTCAATTTCTCTGTCCTTTGCCAAACGGTCTTCATGCTCGTCCGGCGTGGGAACTTAAAGAACAGTGCAGCCAGTGGCAAAGCGAAATCACCTTTATCAACCATCGCCAGAACGCAAAGGCCGATGCGAAAAGCTCGCTGGCGCTGATTGGCACCGGTACTTTATTTAATGACAGTTGCAGCCTGAACATTAGCGGCAGCGATGAAGAGCAGGCGCAGCGCGTGTTGGAAGAGTACATCCAGGTGCGCTTTATCGACAGCGACAGCATCCAGCCAACGCAGGCAGAACTGACGGCGCATCCGCTGCCGCGTTCATTAAGCCGCCTGAACCCGGATTTACTGTACGGCAATGTGCTGGCAAGCAGCGTCGGCGTGGGTACGCTGACCCTGTTACAAAGCGACAGCCTCGACAGTTATCGGGCAATCCCCGCCAGTGCGCAAGATTCCACCCGGCTGGAGCACAGCCTTGCAACGCTTGCCGAGCAACTGAACCAGCAATTGCGTGAGCGTGACGGCGAAAGCAAAACTATCCTTAGCGCCCATTTGTCGCTGATTCAGGATGATGAATTCGCGGGCAATATCCGTTGTCTGATGACAGAACAGCATCAAGGGCTGGGGGCGGCGATCATCAGCAATATGGAGCAGGTTTGCGCCAAACTTTCTGCTTCTGCCAGTGATTATCTGCGCGAACGTGTTAGCGGCATTCGCGATATTAGCGAACAGTTGCTGCATATCACCTGGCCGGAACTGAAGCCGCGCAACAATCTGGTGCTGGAAAAACCGACTATTCTGGTAGCCGAGGATTTAACCCCAAGCCAGTTTTTGAGCCTCGATTTAAAAAATCTTGCAGGCATGATTCTGGAGAAAACTGGGTGCACCTCGCATACCCTGATTCTGGCCCGCGCCTCGGCGATCCCGGTACTGAGCGGCCTGCCGCTGGATGCGATTGCCCGTTATGCCGGGCAACCGGCGGTGCTTGACGCCCAGTGCGGCGTGCTGGCGATTAACCCGAATGACGCGGTGAGCGGTTATTATCAGGTCGCACAGACGCTGGCGGATAAACGCCAAAAACAACAGGCGCAGGCCGCCGCGCAGCTGGCCTATTCCCGTGATAACAAGCGTATTGATATTGCGGCGAATATCGGCACCGCTCTGGAAGCGCTAGGCGCGTTTGCCAACGGCGCGGAAGGCGTTGGACTGTTCCGTACTGAAATGCTCTATATGGATCGCGACAGCGCGCCGGACGAGCAGGAGCAATTTGAAGCCTACCAGCAGGTGCTACTGGCAGCGGGCGACAAGCCGATTATCTTCCGCACAATGGACATCGGTGGCGATAAAAGCATTCCTTATCTGAATATTCCCCAGGAAGAGAACCCGTTCCTCGGCTATCGCGCGGTGCGTATTTACCCGGAATTTGCTGGCCTGTTCCGCACTCAACTACGGGCGATTTTGCGCGCCGCCAGTTTTGGCAACGCCCAGTTGATGATCCCGATGGTCCACAGTCTCGATCAGATCTTATGGGTGAAGGGCGAGATCCAAAAAGCGATCGTTGAGCTTAAGCGCGATGGCCTGCGTCATGCAGAGACGATTACGCTTGGGATCATGGTGGAAGTGCCGTCGGTGTGCTACATCATCGACCACTTCTGCGATGAGGTCGATTTCTTCAGTATCGGCTCCAACGATATGACCCAGTATCTGTATGCGGTCGATCGTAATAACCCGCGCGTATCGCCGCTATATAACCCGATTACGCCATCGTTCCTGCGCATGTTGCAGCAAATAGTTACCACTGCGCATCAGCGGGGCAAATGGGTAGGCATTTGCGGTGAACTGGGCGGTGAAAGCCGTTATCTGCCGCTACTGCTTGGGCTGGGCCTGGATGAGCTGAGTATGAGTAGCCCGCGTATTCCGGCGGTGAAAAGCCAGTTTCGTCAACTGGATAGCGAGGCGTGTCGGGAACTGGCGCGTCAGGCATGTGAATGCCGCAGTGCGCAGGAAATTGAAGCGTTACTCACCGCCTTTACGCCGGAAGAAGACGTTCGCCCACTGCTGGCGCTGGAGAATATCTTTGTTGATCAGGATTTTAGCAATAAAGAGCAGGCGATCCAGTTCCTGTGCGGCAACCTCGGCGTTAACGGGCGCACTGAACATCCGTTTGAGCTGGAAGAAGATGTCTGGCAGCGGGAAGAGATTGTTACCACCGGCGTTGGTTTTGGCGTAGCGATCCCGCACACCAAATCTCAGTGGATCCGTCATTCCAGTATCAGCATTGCCCGGCTGGCGAAACCGATTGACTGGCAGTCAGAAATGGGCGAAGTCGAACTGGTGATCATGCTGACGCTGGGTGCTAACGAAGGGATGAATCATGTGAAAGTCTTCTCGCAGCTGGCGCGTAAACTGGTGAATAAAAACTTCCGCCAGTCGTTGTTTGCCGCGCAAGATGCACAAAGTATCCTGACGCTGCTGGAAACAGAATTAACCTTCTGACGTTAGCCCTGAAAACGGGCGCTGTACTCTCCCGGCGTCAGACCAAACTGACGCCGGAAAACGCGACAAAAATAGTCGCTATCCGGAAAACCGCAACGCTGTGCCACTTCATGAATTGACAGATGATATTTCTGCAAAATCATCCTCGCCTTCGCCATTCGCACCCAACGCACATACTCGATAAAACGCATCGTTCCATGCTGAGCAAACAGTTTTGACAGATGATTGGGCGTGATATTAAAAAACTGCGCCACGCTCTCGCGGGTGAGCGGCTGGGTATAATTATCCTGAACCCAGTTACAAATGCTGTGATAGAGAAAATCGCCGCGCGGTTGCGAATTACCCGGCGGCATATTCACCACGTTGCGGCAAAGATGCAGCAAACTTAACACCAGTGGCTGAATGATATTCTGCTCCAGCGGCGAACGGCTAAGATGAGTGAGGGCGGTAAGCATCGCTTCACCTTCACCGCGTTGCAGGCTGGGAAGCTGGATCTGGCGAGCAGGATGCAACAACGACGTGGTGCGGCTATCGTAAAACGATAACCCAAGCCAGGTCGGTGCGAACACCAGGCTTAACAGCATCACCGGTTTGTTGTTGATCGGTAAATTAGCCGCGCGTGCCGGAATAAACAGCATTTCTCCTTCCACCATTCGCTGCTGCTTTGCTTCCAGCAGGTTGCCGTATTCGCCGCGCAGCACGATATCCAGACGGGGAAAATCAATACATAAACTGCCCACCGGTAACGAGGCTGGCTGGCAAACCAGACGCGCCCCAGTAGTTGCGGGTTAAGCACCAGGCCGCTGAACAGATCGGCGAAAAATTGTTGATCGGCGGGCAAGCCTGGTGCTTTCATGAAAGTTCCCGATTAAAGATGCATTAACTGGCGAAATTCTTTCACTTTGCTGCGGCTGACCGGCACTTCAAAATCCAGATCTTTCAGTCGCAGAATGTAGGTGT
The DNA here is from genome assembly GCF_001722145.1 of Shigella sp. FC1544. Lineage (NCBI taxonomy): Bacteria > Pseudomonadati > Pseudomonadota > Gammaproteobacteria > Enterobacterales > Enterobacteriaceae > Shigella > Shigella sp. FC1544. The sequence continues at coordinate 7,508 of NZ_MECT01000553.1, read as the reverse complement.
TATTAAACCACGGTTCGATTTCGCGTATTTTGTTCAGATTGACACAAAATGAGCGATGGCAGCGGAAAAAATGCGACGGCGGCAGTTTGCTGCAAAATTCGGTAATGTTCATCGGCATTACGTAGGATTCACGCCGCGTATAGACAAAGGTCATTTTCTCGTGCGCTTCGGCGTAATAGATATCGTTAATTGGCGTGACGATTATTCGCTCATCTTTCACCAGATTAATGGTGTCATTCTCACGCGTTACCGTCGCTGCAGGCGTACTGCTGGTCTGCTGTTGTTGCCAGGCCGCTTCCAGTTTTTGCAGCATCCCGGTAATACGTGACTCCTGATACGGTTTGAGAATGTAGTCAAACGCCTCCAGTTCAAACGCTTCTACCGCATGTTCTTTCCACGCGGTGATGAACACAATAAACGGTTTATGGGCGAACTGGCTGATGTTTTGCGCCAGCAACACGCCATCCAGCGACGGAATATTGATATCCAGAAAAATGGCGTCGACGCGGTTATGCTGCAAAAACTTCAACACGTCCAGACCGTCGTCAAAGGTGCCGACAATCTCCATCTGGCTGTGCTCTTTAATTAGCCAGCTCAGTTCCTGTTGTGCCAGGAATTCGTCTTCAACAATGATGACTTTCACAATATCACTTCGGCTCAAAGCAATAACGTAGCCTGTGAGGCGACTGGGGTGCGTTGGTTAGGAATGTAAAACGCAATTTCCGTCCCCGGCTCCAGGCGGCGGATATGCAGCCCCTCGCCATACAATAACTTCACGCGATGATGGACATTCAGCAGGCCAATTTTATTGCCCGGCATTTCATTCGCTTCGACCCGCTCAATCACCTTTGGATCGATGCCGTGCCCGGTATCTCGCACCGCAATGCGTACCCGATTTCCGCACTCTGCAACGCTGATGGTGACAACGCCTTTACCTTTGCAAGGCTGAATACCGTGGACAATGGCGTTCTCCACCAACGGCTGGATCAGCAGGCTGGGAATGCAGCAATTCACCTCTTCATCAATATCATAGATAACCGTCAGCTTGTCACCAAAGCGGGCCTGCTCAATGGCAATATAGTCTTTAATTTGATACAGCTCTTTTTTGATATCGATTTGCTCATCGTCTTTTAATTCAATGTTATAGCGCAGATAACGCGACAGATTAAAGATCAACTGGCGAGCGGTATCCGGATTCAGACGGATTGACGATGAAATAGCGTTCAGAGCGTTAAACAGAAAATGGGGATTAATTTTGCTTTGCAGGGCGCGAAGCTCTGCCTTATTTGCCATTTCACGTAGCTGCTCGGCGCGTGAAACCTCCAGTTGCGTGGAGATGATTTGCGACAGACCAACCGCCATTTCCTGTAATGACGAGGTTATCTGATGCGCGTGGCAGTAGTAAATTTTCAGCGTTCCGGTCACAACGCCTTTCTCCCACAATGGGATCACCAGCATGGAATGAATCTCTGGTGTGCGGTGGGCTTCATCATTGTTTTTAATGATGATTTTTCCGTAATTCATCGCCTGACGGGTAGTCGGGCTAATGAAGTCATCGCCATTCTGATAGTTATGTTCACCCACGCCAACATAGGCCAGCACATGATCGGTATTAGTAATCGCCACCGCATCGGCGTGAATGTCATCGCGGATAATTTCGCAGACCTTGCGTAATGACTCGCTATTGACATGGCGAAACAGCGGTAGCGTTTTGTTGGCGATATCCAGCGCCAGCTTGGCCTGCCGCGCGGCGCTGGCCTCTTTTTCGCCCTCAACGCTTTGCACCAGAAGCACAATAAAGCCGATACAGACGCTACCGAGGATCATTGGAATGCCGATTTTAGAGACGATATCGATCCCCAACGCGGTAGTTGGTGCCCAGACAATTACCAGAATCATGGTCAACGTCTCACACAACATGCCGCCGAGAATACCGACGCGCCAGCGCTGTGCTTTGGGGATTTTCAGGTTTATCCAGCCTGATATACAACCCGCCAGAATGCTGGTGATAAAGCAGGGGATCGCCGTCACGCCGCCGATATCAATTAAATACCGGTGAATACCCGCAATCACGCCGGTAATGATGCCTACCCACGGGCCAAACAGAATCCCGCCGGACATCACCGCGATAATACGTACGTTCACCAGCGAGCCTTCTACGGGAACGCCGGACCAGGTGCTGAACAGGGCGAACAGCGAGAAAATGGCGGTAACAGCAAGCAACTCTTTTGGGGAGTGTGCCGACTTGTGCAACAGCTCGCGAAACAGGCGGATACGGATGAGAAAGAACAGGCAGATAAGCATTAACGCTGCCCGATCGAAGACCGCCAGCAGCATGTTGAATATTTCGTGCACGGGTGACTCTGAATAAGGATTAAACCTCTATGATAGGTAACCTGAAGGCTGATGACCAGCAGGCCGTTTTTGAGGAAAAACCATAAATTTAAAAGGGGATTGAAAGATAAATGGTGTATTAGCAATGTATCTCTTGATAATGCACTTCTGGCTGGTAAATTTATTGAAATTATAATGTTAATAAAATTGGTGGTAATTTTCTTGTTAGCGTAGAAAAATTTCCTGTTTTTGAAGTGGAGTTCCTCATTTAAAGCCATTGATAAAAATGTTCTAAAACGCTGGACAGACAGAAATTAATCAGGCTATTTTCAAAACAGCCACCATTGTGGCAGCGTCGCTCGGACGGTCCGGGCGCTAACGTTAATCTGAGGAAATTATGGCTGACACTCGCCCTGAACGTCGCTTTACGCGCATTGATCGTCTCCCGCCCTACGTTTTTAACATCACCGCTGAACTGAAAATGGCTGCGCGTCGGCGCGGCGAAGATATTATCGATTTCAGCATGGGTAACCCGGACGGTGCGACTCCACCGCATATCGTCGAAAAATTATGTACTGTGGCCCAGCGCCCGGACACGCATGGTTACTCCACTTCACGCGGCATTCCGCGGTTACGTCGCGCCATTTCCCGCTGGTATCAGGATCGCTACGACGTTGAAATCGACCCGGAATCAGAAGCCATCGTCACTATTGGTTCGAAAGAGGGCCTGGCGCATCTGATGCTGGCGACGCTGGATCATGGTGACACGGTGCTGGTGCCGAATCCAAGTTACCCGATCCATATTTATGGCGCGGTGATTGCCGGGGCGCAGGTACGCTCAGTGCCGCTGGTGGAAGGTGTCGATTTCTTCAACGAACTGGAGCGCGCCATTCGTGAAAGTTATCCGAAACCGAAGATGATGATCCTCGGCTTCCCGTCGAATCCAACCGCGCAATGCGTGGAGCTGGAGTTCTTCGAAAAGGTTGTGGCGCTGGCGAAACGCTACGATGTGCTGGTGGTCCACGACCTGGCCTATGCCGATATCGTCTACGATGGCTGGAAAGCGCCGTCAATCATGCAGGTACCGGGTGCACGCGATGTGGCAGTCGAGTTCTTTACGCTGTCGAAAAGCTACAACATGGCGGGCTGGCGTATCGGCTTTATGGTTGGCAACAAAACGCTGGTCAGCGCCCTGGCTCGTATTAAAAGCTATCACGATTACGGCACCTTTACGCCGTTGCAGGTGGCGGCGATTGCGGCGCTGGAGGGCGATCAACAGTGCGTGCGCGACATTGCCGAACAGTACAAACGCCGCCGTGATGTATTGGTTAAAGGGCTGCATGAAGCGGGCTGGATAGTTGAAATGCCGAAGGCTTCGATGTATGTCTGGGCGAAAATACCGGAACCGTATGCTGCCATGGGCTCGCTGGTATTTGCCAAGAAATTGCTTAACGAAGCGAAGGTCTGTGTCTCGCCGGGGATTGGCTTTGGCGACTATGGTGATACGCATGTTCGCTTTGCACTGATTGAAAACCGCGACCGTATTCGTCAGGCCATCAGAGGGATTAAAGCGATGTTCCGTGCCGACGGTTTACTACCCGCCAGCAGCAAACATATTCACGAAAACGCGGAATAAACACCGTCGTCAGAAATGCAAACAGGAGCCTGATGGCTCCTGTTTTTCATTGCACAGTTTGCTTTTAGATCATCAGGGCAAAAGTACCGGCCCAAACGATGACCATAAAAGAAATGCCCATAAAGAAATATTTCACTTTACATCTCTCCGCGTAATTGCTGTTACGCCTGAATGACTTCATTACACCTGATACAGTGAGTTGACACCGGGCAAAGCGACCTTAAAAGCCCTGTATTTTACCGTGGGCATCACCCCAGAATTCTGAGCTAAACTGCTCAAGACGGCGCTAATGTACGCCTAAAACTGAAACGAGACAAGAGGCATTTTCTTATTTACTTTTAGTAACTTACAAGTGTCTCATATCGGCGACAGTTTAATTTCTGACGGTAATAATTAGATATTCAGCGAAGGAAAAAACCTTAAGAAAAAAGCCATAAAAACTATGAGGTTATTATGGCCGATTTGAGGAGGGAAAGAGTAAGAGCAGTTTGTTAAATGTACAACGATGATTCTCCCACCGGGCGCGTTTTAAAGCGACAGTGGATCCAGAGGTACTGCTCCGGTGCGCGCATGATCTCTTTCTCGATAATCTTGTTCATATAGGCAGCGGCTTGATTTTCATCTGTCGGGTAGCCTTCCATCTCTGGGGTGATGAACAAACGATATCCGCTGTAATCCGCTTTTCTTACCATCGTTACGGTCAACATGGCTGCGCCAGAGAGACGGGAGAGAACATAGGTGCCATTGGTTGTGGCGACATTTTCCACCGCAAAGAACGGCGCGAAGGAGCTGCCTTTACGACCATAATCCTGATCGGGAGCAAACCATACCGCTTCACCTTTCTCCAGTGCACCGACAATGCCGCGCAGATTATTTCTGCCGATCATCGCTTTGTTAGAGCGCATGCGCCCACGGGTCTGCACCCATTCCATCAGCTGATTATTATGTGGACGATAGGTAGCCATCATTGGTTGGCACAGTCCCATCACGCGGCCGCCCAGTTCCAGCGACATAAAATGGACGCCGACAACCATTACGCCGCGATTTTGCATTTGTGCGCGTTTAAGGTTATCCAACCCTTCAACATCAAACCATTTACGTACGCGACTGTCGGGCCAGAACCATGCCATGCCGGTTTCTACCAGCGCCATGCCGAGTGAACGAAAGTTTTCGGCAATCATCTTCTCGCGTTCTTCCGCAGAATGCTGCGGGAAACAAAGTTCCAGGTTTTTACGGGCGATAGATTCACGACGTTTCAGGAATGGTCGCGCCATTGCGCCAATACGCGTGCCGAGAAAGCAGAGAACAGGATAAGGAAGCTGTACCCAAAGCCAGAGTACACCAAGCCCAAACCATGTGAGCCAGTAGCGAGGATGTAGAAACTCGCGGGAAAATTTGCATTGTGGAAACATAGTTACCTTCTGTAGATACGAATTGTTGTATCGCAGAAGATTCCATGTCGACAGCGGTACACTCAATTGGTTGGGCCATCATGTACGACAATGGTTCCTGTAAAGAGTGTAAAGACTAGTCAGGACATAACCACGAGGAGCATGAATGCGGTATCTGTACTTTATCACTCGCTGACTGCTTTCAGCTACTGATTATTAATCGTGCAAAGTAAATATTTTTCCGTACACAACAGTCTTGCATTTAACATGCTGTTTTCATTGATGCTTAGCAAAAATTGCCAGAGGTTAAGGATTGTCTTACTATTAAAGTGACTGAAGTTACAGGTTTTTTAGCGCGGCAGGAGGTTGAGCTATGATTTATTTATGGATGTTTCTCGCCCTGTGTATTGTCTGCGTAAGCGGCTACATCGGTCAGGTACTGAACGTGGTATCGGCGGTCTCTTCTTTCTTCGGCATGGTGATCCTCGCTGCACTCATTTATTACTTCACCATGTGGTTAACTGGCGGTAATGAACTAGTGACGGGGATATTTATGTTTCTTGCCCCGGCTTGTGGCTTGATGATTCGCTTTATGGTGGGGTATGGCAGGCGATAGTGGGTCAGGATGGCTCATTTGGGCAGGTGTTCACATCAGCATCAGACATGATTGTTCACCTGCCATGTGACAGACGCTATCGCACAGGATGAATAAGATAATTCGCCTTTGTCGGATAAGTAGGCGTGATTTCTTCTGTGAGGTTTAATGGTGGCGCATCTTCTCTCATCTTAAACCAAATCGCCTGTGATGGCTGAAGTTTTGTAGAGTGTGTGGTCGTCATCGCTGATGTTTTTTCAGTCTCTTTATAGCTCCTCTCACTTACACCACCAGAAATGGAAAATGCAAAAACATTGCATGCCATAATAGAGACCAATAAAAATAAGCTGAAAAGTATTAAGTTTACTTTCATAGAAAGTTATCCTGAAAATGGTTCACTGAGAACCTACGATGTTATGGCTGTATTTACATATAATTAATCAATATTTACATCGATATAATAAATGACATCTCTTTGTGGTACATAAGAATAGCTCTCTGCGACAGGAAGCAGATTCCTACAATTGTAAGACTAAAATACTTCTTGCGATAATAACTACAACTGTAAGATAACCCTTTCAAAATGACCGTTGCTCTCTGATTTCTCATTTCATGCTCACCCAATATGATGGCGGCGTTTTCTAAAACTGTTAAAGAATGAGGTAAGTATGAAACGTTTAATTATGGCTACGATGGTCACAGCAATTCTGGCATCTTCAACTGTATGGGCTGCTGATAATGCACCGGTAGCGGCACAACAGCAAACCCAGCAAGTTCAGCAAACCCAGAAAACGGCAGCAGCAGAGCGTATCTCTGAACAAGGTTTATATGCGATGCGTGACGTGCAGGTAGCGCGCCTGGCTCTGTTTCATGGCGATCCAGAAAAGGCAAAAGAACTGACCAATGAAGCTTCCGCTTTGCTGTCAGATGACAGTACCGAATGGGCAAAGTTCGCTAAGCCAGGTAAAAAGACCAATCTCAATGATGACCAATATATTGTCATTAATGCATCTGTCGGAATTTCTGAGAGTTATGTAGCAACTCCCGAAAAAGAAGCCGCGATAAAAATTGCCAATGAAAAAATGGCGAAAGGGGATAAAAAGGGCGCAATGGAAGAACTTCGCCTGGCCGGTGTTGGCGTAATGGAAAACCAATATCTGATGCCGCTTAAACAGACTCGTAATGCACTTGCTGATGCGCAGAAACTGCTTGATAAAAAGCAATACTACGAGGCAAACCTGGCGCTTAAAGGTGCGGAAGATGGAATCATCGTCGACAGCGAAGCACTGTTTGTGAACTAATGCTGACAGGCAGTATATTGAGGTAAAGGATTTAACTCCCTCCAGCCGACAATTTTTTATGACCACAATACGACAGGTTGTGGTCATAAAATTATTTGGCGTGAGGTAGCCTGAGTTTAACGGACACTCCTTCCTGAAATAGAATGGCATCAGAAGGAGCTAATAATGAGCAGAAAAAACCAACGTTACTCTAAAGAGTTCAAAGCCGAAGCTGTCAGAACGGTTCTTGAAAATCAACTTTCGATCAGTGA
>NZ_MECT01000552.1:0-20940 GCF_001722145.1 Shigella sp. FC1544 | reverse complement strand
CTGTATGAATCCCGCCTGAAGGGAAAGCTGCACGTAATCAGCAAGCGATATACGCAGCGAATTGAGCGGCATAACCTGAATCTGAGGCAGCACCTGGCACGGCTGGGACGGAAGTCGCTGTCGTTCTCAAAATCGGTGGAGCTGCATGACAAAGTCATCGGGCATTATCTGAACATAAAACACTATCAATAAGTTGGAGTCATTACCAGGGTGAGAATAAACATAAATACAGCGACGGTACCTATATTGAAGGTGGCCTGGAGATGAAGTACGGCTCCTGGTTCGGCCTGATTTACGGCGAAGGCTGGACCGTGCAGGCCGACCACGACGGCAATGCCTGGGTGCCAGACCATAGCTGGGGTGGTTTCGAGGGCGGAATTAACCGTTTCTATGGCGGTTATCGTACCAATGATGGCACTGAAATCATGCTCAGTCTGCGTCAGGATTCCTCGCTGGATGACCTGCAATGGTGGGGCGATTTCACCCCCGATCTGGGCTACGTCATTCCCAATACCCGCGACATTATGACTGCGCTGAAGGTACAGAACTTAAGCGGCAACTTTCGTTATAGCGTCACCGCGACTCCTGCCGGACATCATGATGAAAGCAAAGCCTGGCTACATTTTGGCAAATACGATCGCTATGACGACAAATACACCTATCCGGCAATGATGAACGGTTACATCCAGTATGACCTTGCCGAAGGCATCACCTGGATGAACGGTCTGGAAATCACCGACGGCACAGGACAGCTCTATCTCACGGGCCTGCTAACTCCTAACTTTGCCGCTCGCGCCTGGCACCATACCGGACGCGCCGACGGGCTGGACGTACCGGGAAGTGAAAGTGGGATGATGGTGAGCGCCATGTATGAAGCGTTAAAGGGCGTTTATCTCTCCACCGCTTACACCTACGCCAAACATCGCCCTGACCACGCTGACGATGAAACCACCTCTTTCATGCAGTTTGGTATCTGGTACGAATACGGCGGCGGACGTTTCGCCACGGCTTTTGATAGCCGCTTCTACATGAAAAATGCCTCTCACGATCCCAGCGACCAAATCTTCCTGATGCAATATTTCTACTGGTAATAAGGACTGTAATTTCATGAAAATAAAAACTATTTTAACGCCAGTAACCTGCGCTCTGCTGATAAGTTTTTCCGCCCATGCCGCTAACGCCGACAATTATAAAAACGTGATTAACCGTACTGGCGCGCCGCAGTACATGAAGGATTACGATTACGACGATCACCAGCGTTTTAATCCGTTTTTCGATCTCGGAGCCTGGCATGGTCATCTGTTGCCAGACGGCCCTAACACCATGGGCGGCTTTCCGGGCGTTGCGCTGCTGACGGAAGAGTACATCAACTTTATGGCCAGCAATTTCGACCGCCTGACCGTCTGGCAGGACGGCAAGAAAGTCGACTTTACGCTGGAGGCATACAGTATTCCCGGTGCGCTGGTGCAAAAACTGACAGCAAAAGATGTGCAAGTCGAAATGACTCTGCGCTTCGCCACGCCGCGCACGTCACTACTGGAAACCAAAATCACCAGCAATAAACCGCTGGATCTGGTGTGGGACGGCGAACTGCTGGAAAAACTGGAAGCGAAAGAAGGGAAACCGCTTTCCGATAAAACCATTGCTGGCGAATACCCTGACTATCAGCGCAAAATCAGCGCCACCCGTGATGGCCTGAAAGTCACCTTTGGCAAAGTGCGCGCCACCTGGGATCTGCTGACCTCCGGCGAATCGGAATATCAGGTGCATAAATCCCTGCCGGTGCAGACTGAAATCAACGGTAATCGCTTTACCAGTAAGGCGCATATCAACGGTTCGACCACGCTCTACACCACCTATTCCCATCTGCTGACCGCTCAGGAAGTTAGCAAAGAGCAAATGCAGATCCGCGATATTCTGGCGCGTCCGGCGTTTTATCTCACCGACTCGCAGCAACGCTGGGAAGAATACCTGAAGAAAGGGTTAACCAATCCGGATGCGACGCCGGAACAGACGCGCGTCGCGGTGAAAGCGATCGAAACGCTCAACGGTAACTGGCGCTCACCGGGCGGTGCGGTGAAATTTAACACCGTTACACCGTCGGTGACCGGGCGCTGGTTCTCCGGCAATCAGACCTGGCCGTGGGATACCTAGAAGCAGGCGTTTGCGATGGCGCATTTCAATCCGGACATCGCCAAAGAGAATATCCGCGCGGTCTTCTCCTGGCAGATCCAGCCTGGCGACCGCGTGCGTCCGCAGGATGTGGGCTTTGTCCCCGACCTGATAGCGTGGAACCTTAGCCCCGAGCGTGGTGGCGATGGCGGCAACTGGAACGAACGTAATACCAAACCCAGCCTTGCCGCCTGGTCGGTGATAGAAGTGTACAACGTCACCCAGGATAAAGCCTGGTTGGCAGAGATGTACCCGAAACTGGTGGCCTATCACGACTGGTGGTTACGTAACCGCGATCACAACGGCAACGGCGTGCCGGAATATGGCGCGACCCGCGACAAAGCCCACAACACTGAGAGCGGCGAGATGCTGTTTGCGGTGAAGAAAGGCAACAAAGAAGAGACGCAGTCTGGGCTGAACAACTACGCCCGCGTGGTGGAGAAAGGCCAGTACGACAGTCTGGAAATTCCGGCACAGGTCGCTGCGTCGTGGGAATCGGGGCGTGATGATGCCGCCGTCTTTGGTTTTATCGACAAAGAACAGTTGGATAAATATGTCGCTAATGGTGGCAAACGTAGCGACTGGACGGTGAAATTCGCCGAAAACCGCAGTCAGGACGGAACGTTGCTGGGCTACTCGCTATTGCAGGAGTCGGTGGATCAGGCCAGCTATATGTACAGCGATAACCATTATCTGGCGGAGATGGCAACCATCCTCGGTAAGCCAGAAGAGGCCAAACGCTATCGCCAGTTGGCACAGCAGCTCGCGGACTACATCAACACCTGTATGTTCGACCCGACTACCCAGTTCTACTATGACGTACGTATTGAAGATAAACCACTGGCGAACGGCTGCGCGGGCAAACCGATTGTTGAGCGCGGTAAAGGGCCGGAAGGCTGGTCGCCGCTGTTTAACGGTGCGGCAACGCAGGCCAATGCCGACGCGGTGGTGAAGGTGATGCTCGATCCTAAAGAGTTCAACACCTTTGTCCCGCTGGGAACGGCGGCGTTAACCAATCCGGCTTTTGGCGCTGATATCTACTGGCGCGGGCGCGTATGGGTGGATCAGTTCTGGTTTGCTCTGAAAGGGATGGAGCGTTACGGTTATCGTGATGATGCCCTGAAGCTGGCGGATACGTTCTTCCGGCACGCCAAAGGATTAACCGCCGATGGCCCAATTCAGGAGAATTACAACCCGCTGACTGGCGCGCAGCAAGGCGCACCAAATTTCTCCTGGAGTGCCGCGCATTTGTATATGTTGTATAACGATTTTTTCCGTAAGCAATAATTTGCAACTGCTGGCGGATGCGGCGTAAACGCCTTATCCGCCCTACATGTGCAATCCCCCAGGCCGGATAAAACACGGCAAGCGTCGCATCCGGCGTTACCACCGGGCGTATTCTTTTTGAATCCCATCACAAACCCCGCACTCCCCTTTTCCCTTTTCTCCGGTGACGGCTAAATTAGAACTCATCCGACCACATAACAATTATTTTACATACTGGACAATTTTATGAGCTACCCGTCGCTGTTCGCCCCGCTGGATTTAGGTTTTACCACGTTAAAAAACCGCGTGTTGATGGGCTCAATGCACACCGGGCTGGAGGAATACCCGGACGGTGCCGAGCGGCTGGCAGCGTTTTATGCCGAACGCGCCCGTCACGGCGTGGCGCTGATTGTCAGCGGCGGCATTGCACCAGATTTAACAGGCGTTGGCATGGAAGGTGGCGCAATGCTCAACGACGCCAGCCAGATCCCACACCATCGCACCATTACCGAAGCGGTACATCAGGAAGGCGGCAAAATAGCCCTGCAAATTTTGCATACCGGGCGCTACAGCTACCAACCGCATCTGGTCGCTCCCTCCGCATTGCAGGCCCCCATCAACCGTTTCGTTCCTCACGAACTCACCCATGAAGAGATCCTGCAACTGATCGACGATTTCGCCCACTGCGCGCAACTGGCACGGGAGGCAGGATACGACGGTGTAGAGGTAATGGGGTCCGAAGGGTATTTGATCAACGAATTTCTGACGCTGCACACCAATCAGCGTAGTGACCAGTGGGGCGGCGATTACCGCAACCGGATGCGATTTGCCGTAGAAGTAGTGCGTGCGGTGCGCGAACGCGTCGGCAACGACTTCATTATTATCTACCGACTGTCGATGCTCGACCTGGTCGAAGACGGCGGGACTTTTGCCGAAACGGTAGAGCTGGCGCAGGCCATTGAAGCGGCGGGCGCGACCATTATCAACACCGGCATTGGCTGGCATGAAGCACGTATTCCGACCATTGCCACGCCCGTGCCGCGCGGCGCATTTAGCTGGGTCACGCGCAAACTGAAAGGCCACGTCTCGCTGCCGCTGGTAACCACCAACCGGATTAACGATCCGCAGGTTGCCGACGATATTCTCTCGCGCGGCGATGCCGATATGGTATCGATGGCACGACCGTTTCTTGCTGATGCGGAACTGCTGTCAAAAGCGCAATCGGGGCGAGCCGATGAGATCAACACCTGCATTGGCTGCAATCAGGCCTGCCTCGATCAGATCTTCGTTGGCAAAGTCACCTCGTGCCTGGTGAATCCTCGCGCCTGCCACGAAACCAAAATGCCAATCCTTCCTGCCGTGCAGAAAAAAAATCTGGCGGTGGTCGGTGCGGGACCTGCTGGGCTGGCGTTTGCCATTAACGCGGCGGCGCGTGGGCATCAGGTAACATTGTTTGATGCCCACAGCGAGATCGGCGGGCAGTTTAATATCGCCAAACAGATCCCCGGCAAAGAGGAGTTTTACGAAACGCTGCGCTATTACCACCGGATGATCGAAGTGACGGGCGTGACGCTGAAACTCAATCACACCGTGACGGCGGATCAGTTACAGGCGTTCGATGAAACGATCCTCGCCAGTAGGATCGTGCCGCGCGTTCCGCCTATCGACGGGATCGATCATCCGAAGGTATTGAGTTATCTCGATGTACTGCGCGACAAAGCGCCGGTAGGCAACAAGGTTGCCATCATCGGTTGTGGCGGGATTGGTTTTGATACGGCGATGTATTTAAGTCAGCCGGGCGAATCCACCAGCCAGAATATCGCCAGGTTCTGTAATGAGTGGGGGATCGACAGCAGCCTACAACAGGCTGGTGGCTTAAGCCCGCAGGGAATGCAGATCCCGCGTAGCCCACGGCAAATTGTGATGCTCCAGCGCAAAGCCAGCAAACCGGGACAGGGGTTAGGCAAAACCACCGGCTGGATCCATCGCACCACCCTGCTCTCGCGGGGTGTGAAAATGATCCCAGGCGTAAGTTATCAGAAGATTGACGATGACGGGCTGCATGTGGTGATCAACGGCGAAACGCAGGTATTAGCTGTGGACAATGTGGTGATCTGCGCAGGGCAAGAGCCAAACCGCGCGCTGGCGCAACCGCTGATTGATAGCGGGAAAACTGTGCATTTAATTGGCGGCTGCGATGTAGCTATGGAGCTGGACGCACGACGGGCAATTGCCCAGGGAACACGGCTGGCGCTGGAGATTTAAATCGTTATTTGAAGCGCCGGATGCAACGCATCCGGCACGTCGCGTTAATCAATAAACAAGGCGGGAGAAATGCCGAATCGCGTTGCCAATTTTTTAGCGTGTTCCAGCGTTAATTTCCTCTTCCCGCTCAAAACGCGTGACACCATAGATTTACTGCCAATTTCCGGCAGATCGGCAAGGGTTAAACCATATTGATCCATAAGGGTACGAATCACGGCTATACCGCCAGGCATGGCTTGAGCCATGGCATTAAATTCCGCAAATTCGGGCGCTGATTCTTCCCACGCGGTTATTTTGGCACACACCAGATCCAGCAAGGGGTTTTCAGGATCGTTGAGCAGCAGATGATCTACCAGTTCCAGCGCCTGGGTGTATTGTTCCTCGTTCTGAATACCCGCCAGAAAAGGTGCCACCGCAGTTAGCTTTTCTCCTGCTTGCAAGATGTCGGCAATCGCAATCATTTTTTCCCCTTAGTACGATGAACAGCGGTAAAGAAATCGTATTCTTTATGCGTCATAACTTCACGTATGTAGCACTTTTGCGATTCAAAAAAGACCATTGCTACAACACGTAATTCATTGCCCCCAACATTGAAAACATAATGCTTATCCAGATATTTGAAGTTATCCAGAGATGGGAATACTGCTTTTAATGACTCAGGTTTTTTGAAATATCCCTTAGCAATCGTGTTCCCCAGAGCCACCAACTCCGTTTTATGTTGCGGGTATTTTTCCGCAGCATCTTTCAATGCTTTTTGAGTTATCAGGTGCATTCTTCATCACGTCCGTTGACAAATTGGCAATATGATAACATCCGTTGACAGATTGGCAACGTATGAATTTATCTGTGTGACGGAAGAATAAACGTAGAAAAACGCTAAACAAGAGAATGTAGAGGATGGTGAGAGGGATTTTTTGTTTTATGGAAGCGCGATTCCAGAACTGGGCAGACATTGCCGGATGCGACGCTTGCCGCGTCTTATCCGGCCTGGGAGTAACGTGCTGAACGTAGGCCGGATAAGGCGTTAACGCCGCATCCGGCAGGTAACTCCCAATCTTACCGACGACGCCCCAGCTTCACTGCTTTCAGCACCACAAATTTATTATTCGTGGCGATGGTGGTGCAGTTGCCGAAAATCTTCTTCAGTTTATGGAAGTAATCCAGGTGACGGTTGGCAACAATATACAGCTCGCCGTTGATTTTCAGGCAGCGGCGGGCATGGTGGAACATCTCCCAGGCGACGTTATCGGTCAGCGCATGTTGTTGGTGAAACGGCGGGTTGCAGAGCACAGCATTAAAGCGGAAAGGCTCCACGCCGGAGAGCGCGTTGTTGATCATAAACTCGCTGCGATCCAACGCCTCTGGCATGTTGGTTTCAACGTTCAAACGGCTGGAAGCAACCGCCATCGGCGATTCATCGACAAACACCACTTTCGCCTGCGGGTTTTTATCAAGCAGCGTCAGACCAATAACGCCATTACCGCAACCGAGATCGACAATCTCCCCTTCGAGATTCTCTGGCAGATGTTGCATAAAGAAGCGCGCGCCGATATCAAGCCCGGTGCGGGAGAAGACATTCGCATGGTTATGGATAGTCCAGTCAGTACCTTCCAGCTTCCAGCTAACGGTCTGCGGCGCATCGGCCAGCGGCGGTTCATTGAACGTGCAATTAATCAGGCGCGCTTTTTTCCATGCCAGCGTGGTGGTGGTCGGGCCGAGCACTTTTTCGAACAGTTCCAGCGTGGAAGTGTGAATGTCACGGGCTTTGGCACCGGCAATAATACGTGTATCCGACGTGACCACTTTGCGCAGCGCACGCAGTTGTTGTTCCAGCAATGCCAGTGTTTTCGGCACTTTGATCAGCACCACACCCGGCTCTTGCGGGTAGTCGGCGGTGCTGTCGAGAAACTTCACGCTCGACTCATCAATCCCGTTGAGGCGTAAATTCTCGCGCGTCGCCAGTTCACTGATGTATGAGTCGCCAATGCTGTACGGCTTATGTTCCGCCAGCGCGCAGCTTAACGCACCAAAGGCATCATTCAGGATCAACACCGGGCCGCGGATTTCTGTGTCGTCCAACTGTTGCAGCAAATATTCATCCGCCGCTTCCCACGCCTGTAGCGGGTTAACGTCATCCGTCGCCGGAAAACGTTGTAGTGTCAGTGAACGGAAACCGTTGTCTAAGTGGCTCATCGGCCCTCCTGAATGATAAAATTTCGACGTTGCCCCTGAAAAGGGTGCGTGAGTATACCCTTTTTCTCTTTTTCGTGGGCGGTTATGAGCAATCTTACTTATCTTCAGGGTTATCCCGAGCAGCTACTTTCCCAGGTGCGAACGCTGATTAACGAACAGCGTCTGGGCGATGTGCTGGCAAAACGCTATCCGGGAACACACGACTACGCCACCGATAAAGCCCTCTGGCAATATACTCAGGATCTAAAAAATCAGTTTCTGCGCAATGCCCCGCCGATCAATAAAGTGATGTATGACAATAAGATCCATGTGCTAAAAAACGCGCTCGGGTTACATACCGCTGTTTCTCGTGTGCTGGGCGGCAAGCTGAAAGCAAAAGCAGAGATCCGCGTCGCTACTGTGTTTCGCAACGCGCCGGAACCGTTTTTACGTATGATCGTGGTGCACGAACTGGCGCACCTGAAGGAGAAAGAGCATAACAAAGCGTTTTACCAGTTGTGCTGCCATATGGAGCCGCAGTACCACCAGCTGGAGTTCGACACCCGGCTGTGGCTAACGCAGTTGTCGCTTGGGCAGGACAAAATCTGAAAATGATGTCAGGCGTTATCTTTTCTTTCTTTAGCGCCTAAAATCGACCTCCCCCCTTTCGTTAAGGATAACGACCATGCAGCCCCGCCTTCTTCTCCGTATTTGTTTTTCTCGCCGGACTCTAAAGATTGCCTGCTTACTGTTACTTGTGGCAGGAGCGACCATTTTTATCGCCGATCGAGTAATGGTCAACGCCAGCAAGCAGCTGACCTGGAGCGATGTCAACGCAGTTCCGGCGCGTAACGCGGGCTTATTGCTGGGGGCCAGGCCGGGTAATCGCTACTTTACCCGACGTATTGATACCGCAGCAGCGTTGTACCACGCCGGAAAAGTGAAATGGCTACTGGTAAGTGGCGATAACGGACGTAAAAATTACGATGAAGAATCAGGTATGCAGAAGGCTTTGATCGCTAAAGGCGTACCGGCGAAAGTGATCTTCTGCGACTATGCCGGATTCTCAACGCTGGATTCGGTAGTGCGTGCCAAAAAGGTTTTTGGTGAAAACCATATCACCATTATCTCGCAAGAATTTCATAACCAACGCGCCATCTGGCTGGCAAAACAGTACAGCATCGACGCTATCGGTTTTAACGCGCCTGACCTCAATATGAAGCACGGTTTTTATACTCAACTGCGGGAGAAACTCGCTCGTGTCAGCGCCGTGATTGACGCCAAAATCCTCCATCGCCAGCCGAAATATCTCGGGCCATCGGTCATGATTGGGCCGTTTAGTGAGCATGGCTGTCCGGCAAAAGAATAATGCGTATCTGCGCACGTCGAAGATGAAAAAGGCGTGCTACATTGACGACAGAATCCCTTTATGGAGTATCCACGCGTTATGATACGTTTCGCTGTGATTGGTACGAACTGGATCACTCGCCAGTTCGTCGAGGCCGCCCATGAGAGCGGTAAATACAAGTTAACCGCCGTATATTCCCGCAGCCTTGAACAGGCCCAGCACTTCGCCAATGATTTTTCTGTCGAGCATCTGTTTACCTCGCTGGAAGCGATGGCGGAAAGCGATGCCATTGACGCGGTGTATATTGCCAGCCCGAATGCCCTGCACTTTTCCCAGACACAACTTTTCCTTAGCCATAAAATTCATGTGATTTGCGAGAAACCACTGGCGTCGAATCTGGCGGAAGTGGATGCCGCCATTGCCTGTGCGCGGGAAAATCAGGTGGTGCTGTTTGAGGCATTTAAAACCGCCAGCCTGCCGAACTTTCATTTGCTGCGCCAGGCGCTGCCGAAAGTCGGCAAATTGCGTAAAGTCTTTTTCAACTATTGCCAGTATTCCTCGCGGTATCAACGTTACCTGGATGGTGAGAATCCCAACACCTTTAATCCGGCATTCTCTAACGGTTCAATTATGGATATCGGCTTTTACTGCCTGGCGTCGGCGGTGGCATTATTCGGTGAACCGAAAAGCGTGCAGGCAACCGCCAGTTTGTTGGCAAGCGGCGTAGATGCCCACGGCGTGGTGGTGATGGATTACGGTGATTTCAGCGTTACGTTGCTGCACTCAAAGGTCAGTGATTCTGTCCTGGAAAGCGAGATTCAGGGCGAAGCGGGATCGCTGGTGATTGAAAAACTGTCTGAATGCCAGAAAGTGTGCTTCGTGCCGCGTGGCAGCCAGATGCAGGATCTCACCCAGCCGCAGCATATTAATACCATGCTCTACGAAGCAGAGCTGTTTGCTACCCTGGTGGATGAGCATCTGGTGGATCATCCAGGGCTGGCGGTCAGTCGCATCACCGCCAAACTGCTGACTGAGATCCGCCGCCAGACTGGGGTGATTTTTCCGGCAGATAGCGTAAAACTATAATTGCCAAAGTAAAACAGTGTAAAAGGTATGTAACAGACCATTGACTGGCTGAATGGTCTGTCATACTTTGTTACCTGCAAAGGGGAGTAACTTCATTGCCGGTCGATCGTCATTACGATGTGTGAAAAACCACATCCGGTCACCGGGCAACCCGAAAGGAATACGCAGACGTATTCCTTTTTTGTTGTAAGTGAGACCTTGCCGGAAGGCGAGGTCTATGCATAAAAAGCAGCGGCTGACGTCTTCCGACGTTGCCCGTTTTTTTTATGTGTAAGGAACTTCTATGAATACTGTCGGCACGCCGTTGCTATGGGGCGGATTCGCTGTTGTTGTCGCCATTATGCTGGCTATCGACCTGTTGTTGCAGGGGCGTCGTGGGGCACATGCCATGACCATGAAACAGGCTGCGGCCTGGTCGCTGGTTTGGGTGACGCTGTCGTTACTGTTTAACGCCGCTTTCTGGTGGTATCTGGTGCAAACCGAAGGTCGCGCCGTTGCCGAACCACAGGCACTGGCCTTTCTCACGGGTTATCTGATTGAGAAATCGCTGGCGGTCGATAACGTCTTTGTCTGGCTGATGTTGTTCAGCTATTTCTCTGTTCCGGCGGCATTACAACGCCGCGTGCTGGTGTATGGCGTGCTCGGGGCGATTGTTCTGCGTACCATCATGATCTTCACTGGCAGCTGGCTAATTTCGCAGTTCGACTGGATCCTGTATATCTTCGGTGCCTTCCTGCTGTTTACCGGCGTGAAGATGGCGCTCGCCCATGAAGATGAATCAGGCATTGGCGACAAGCCGCTGGTGCGCTGGCTACGCGGTCATTTGCGCATGACCGACACCATCGACAACGAGCATTTCTTTGTGCGTAAGAATGGATTGCTGTACGCCACACCGCTGATGCTGGTACTGATTCTGGTGGAATTGAGCGACGTGATTTTCGCCGTGGATAGCATTCCGGCTATCTTCGCCGTGACCACTGACCCGTTCATTGTGCTGACCTCAAACCTGTTTGCGATCCTCGGCCTGCGTGCGATGTATTTCCTGCTGGCGGGCGTAGCAGAGCGTTTCTCGATGCTCAAATATGGCCTGGCGGTGATCCTGGTGTTTATCGGTATCAAGATGCTGATTGTCGACTTCTACCATATTCCAATCGCCGTCTCGCTGGGCGTGGTGTTTGGCATTCTGGTGATGACGTTTATTATCAACGCCTGGGTGAATTATCGGCATGATAAGCAGCGGGGAGAATGATTCGCTGTATATTAAGCCATTCCTAGAGATAACTCATTCCAGACAAAGGTGAGCTATTAATTATGTAATTGGCTTGTAGCTCTTTACAAAAAGACCGCACGGGTGTTGGTTGCGTCAAAATCGCCGAAGCGTTCCCTGGAGGCCGGGGCGACGCGCATGGATGCGCGGCGAGGGCGCATCTTACAGGGACGTTCCCTTGCGCCCGACCCGGTAGCCGCAAGGGATAAGCTGAGGGAATCGCGCAGCGGCGATTTTGTTCGCCAGAGCCTGGGGGTGCAGGGGGCGGCGGCGATTGGCCCCCCCTGCGCGCTCCCTGCGCCAGTGACTTTATATGGCATAGCACATTAAAGGAGCGCAACCGTTCTCATATTCCAAATAGTTTTGCCCATATGTTATCTAATCAGCCTTAGTAGCCAGTCCTTCCCTCTGTTTATGTCAAACAAATATAACAATTAAGTTGCAAAATATGACCTCTCTTTAAAATCCAGCATTTTTCGCTTCCCGAAGCTGTAACTTTCCTTATACTCGACCTTGCAAACACTTTGTTACATCCTGAAAGATGCGTCGACAGAACGCACCAGGGATGTGCGACAACACAATGAAAGGATCGAAAAATGACTACGCAACGTTCACCGGGGCTATTCCGGCGTCTGGCTCATGGCAGCCTGGTAAAACAAATCCTGGTCGGCCTTGTTCTGGGGATTCTTCTGGCATGGATCTCAAAACCCGCGGCGGAAGCTGTTGGTCTGTTAGGTACTTTGTTCGTCGGCGCACTGAAAGCCGTTGCCCCCATCCTGGTGTTGATGCTGGTGATGGCATCTATTGCTAACCACCAGCACGGGCAGAAAACCAATATCCGCCCTATTTTGTTCCTCTATCTGCTGGGTACTTTCTCTGCTGCTCTGGCCGCAGTCGTTTTCAGCTTCGCCTTCCCTTCTACCCTGCACTTATCCAGTAGCGCGGGTGATATTTCGCCACCGTCAGGCATTGTAGAAGTGATGCGCGGGCTGGTAATGAGCATGGTTTCCAACCCCATCGACGCGCTGCTGAAAGGTAACTACATCGGGATCCTGGTGTGGGCAATTGGCCTCGGTTTCGCACTGCGTCACGGTAACGAGACCACCAAAAACCTGGTCAACGATCTGTCGAATGCCGTCACCTTTATGGTGAAACTGGTCATTCGCTTCGCACCGATTGGTATTTTTGGTCTGGTTTCTTCTACCCTGGCAACCACCGGTTTCTCCACACTGTGGGGCTACGCGCAACTGCTGGTCGTGCTGGTTGGCTGTATGTTACTGGTGGCGCTGGTGGTTAACCCATTGCTGGTGTGGTGGAAAATTCGTCGTAACCCGTTCCCGCTGGTGCTGCTGTGCCTGCGCGAAAGCGGCGTGTATGCCTTCTTCACCCGCAGCTCTGCGGCGAACATTCCGGTGAATATGGCACTGTGTGAAAAGCTGAATCTGGATCGCGATACCTATTCCGTTTCTATTCCGCTGGGTGCCACCATCAATATGGCGGGCGCAGCAATCACCATTACCGTGTTGACGCTGGCTGCGGTTAATACGCTGGGTATCCCGGTCGATCTGCCCACGGCGCTGCTGTTGAGCGTGGTGGCTTCTCTGTGTGCCTGTGGCGCATCCGGCGTGGCGGGGGGTTCTCTGCTGCTGATCCCGCTGGCCTGTAATATGTTCGGTATTTCGAACGATATCGCCATGCAGGTGGTTGCCGTCGGCTTTATCATCGGCGTATTGCAGGACTCTTGCGAAACCGCGCTGAACTCTTCAACTGACGTGCTGTTCACTGCGGCAGCTTGCCAGGCGGAAGACGATCGTCTGGCAAATAGCGCCCTGCGTAATTAATTGTTTAACCCCTTTCGTCTACGGCGGGAGGGGTTTTCTCTACTTTAAACGGATCAATTCCCCTTTTCTGCATCCGCCAGAAACGAATGATATTCAAGCCATTCATAAGCAGAAAACTACCCTCAATCATTGTGCCGCCTATCGACCCCGCCCAGAAGTTGTGAATCACCCAGCAACACGTTGAAAACCACATCACGCAGCGCATGGTGAGCCCTTTACAGCGGAACAGCGCCCTGGTACTGACAATCGTACCGATAACCGGCAATAGTTCGACAGGATGATGGAACTTCGCGAGGCCAATTCCGCCAGTCAGCACAATAAAAATCGCCATTACCCATAAGCTGCGCGTGCGTAAGGTAATCAATGTACGAATGGCATTAAGGATGGCACTGGCACCAGCGGGATAGGTGCCCAGAAGAAAAAAATGTACGCCAATAACGGCGCTATAGACCGAAAGCTGCTTTTTGAAGCGACGTTCGTCACGATTGAAAAATGTTGTGATACCAATCAGAAAGGCGATGAAACCCACGCCCTGGGCCAGCCAATACGCGGTCATGATAAATCCTTATCAGGTATGGAAAAGCAAACGGCGCTTCACATTATGAAACGCCGTTTTTTATTAACAACTCATTTCGACTTTATAGCGTTACGCCGCTTTTGAAGATCGCCAGTTCGCGGAAGTCGTTACGCTCGTTGCAGGTTTGTTTACCGTTGGCAAACTCAACGATGGTGTCGATAAATTCTTCCAGCAACTGCGGCATCGCTTTACCGTGGATCAGCTGACCCGCGTCAAAGTCGAGCCAGTGTTTTTTCTTCGCCGCCAGTTCACTGTTGGTGGCGATTTTCACCGTCGGCACAAATCCACCGTATGGCGTGCCGCGACCAGTACTGAACAGCACCATATGGCAGCCCGCACCCGCCAGGGCGCTGGTCGCTACGGCATCGTTACCCGGCGCACTTAACAAGTTCAGCCCTGGCGTTTTCAGACGCTCGCCGTAACGCAGCACGTCACCCACGACACTGGAACCCGCTTTCTGGGTACAGCCAAGTGATTTGTCTTCCAGCGTGGTGATACCGCCCGCTTTGTTCCCCGGTGATGGGTTTTCGTAGATCGGCTGATCATGGGCAATAAAGTACTGTTTAAAGTCGTTGACCATGGTGACCAGTTTTTCAAACGTTGCTTCGTCGCGGCAATGGTCCATCAGCAACTGCTCTGCGCCAAACATCTCCGGCACTTCGGTCAGTACGGTAGTACCGCCGTTAGCAATCACGTAGTCAGAGAAACGCCCCAGCATCGGGTTAGCAGTAATACCAGAAAGACCGTCAGAACCACCGCACTCCAGACCAAACTTCAGTTCGCTGAGTTTGCCTGGCTCGCGTTTATCGTTGCGCATCACGTTATACAGCTGATGCAAATGCTCGATCCCGGCTTCGATCTCATCATCCTGCTGTTGGCAGATCATGAAATGAACGCGTTCAGGATCGATATCGCCCAGCGTTTCACGGAATGCGGCAACCTGGTTGTTTTCACAGCCCAGACCAATCACCAGCACTGCGCCTGCGTTCGGGTGGCGCACCATGTTTTGCAGCATGGTGCGGGTATTAATGTGATCGTCGCCCAGCTGTGAGCAGCCGTAGGTGTGGCTGAAGAGGAACACGCCGTCGGTACCTTCAGCGTTGTTGGTCTCTTTCAGAAAACGGTTCTGGATCTGCCGCGCGATGCCGTTGACACAGCCCACGGTTGGCAGGATCCACAGCTCGTTACGCCCCCCGACATCGCCGTTAGCGCGACGATAGATCTGCACTTCACGATCTGCCGCTTGCGCAGGCAGATCCTGAAAATCAGGACTGATCCAGATCGCTCAGATTCGTGCGCGTATTGTGGGCGTGGACGTGTTCCCCCGCCGCAATATCCGCCAATGCATAACCAATCGGCAGGCCATATTTGATGACATTGGCCCCTTTTGCGATATCCGTTAACGCAAATTTATGTCCACGAGCAACATCCTGGCGCAGCGTAACAGTCTGGTTATCGACACTGACTTCTGTGCCTTCAGCCAAATCCGCTAAAGCGACCGCGACGTTATCCAGCGCATGGATCTTGATGTATTGCATATCAACCCCAGACCTTAGTTCAGTTCAATGGCGAAGTAGTCACGCGCATTGTTAAAGCAAATATTTTTCACCATCTCGCCCAGCAGGTTGATGTCCGCCGGTGCTTCGCCCGCTTCCACCCAGCGACCGATCATCTGGCACAGAATGCGGCGGAAGTATTCGTGACGGGTGTATGACAGGAAGCTACGGCTGTCAGTCAGCATACCGACAAAGCGGCTCAGCAAACCGAGCTGCGCCAGTTGGGTCATCTGACGTTCCATACCGTCTTTCTGATCGTTAAACCACCAGCCGGAACCGAACTGCATTTTGCCCGGCATACCTTCGCCCTGGAAGTTACCGATCATGGTGCCCAGCACTTCGTTATCGCGCGGGTTCAGGCAGTACAGAATGGTTTTCGGCAGCAGGTTTTCTTCGTTCTGCTTGCTCAGCAGCTTAGACAACTCTTCTGCCATCGGACGGTCGTTGATGGAGTCAAAGCCTACATCCGGCCCCAGCAGTTTGAACTGACGCAGGTTGTTATTACGCAGCGCGCCAATGTGGTACTGCTGTACCCAGCCGCGACGTGCATATTCGGCACCAAGGAACACCAGTACCGCAGTTTTGAACTGTGCCACTTCGTGCTCGCTCAGGGTTTCGCCAGCCAGACGGCGCGCCAGAATGCTGTCCAGTTCCGCTTCGTTCGCTTCAGCAAACATCACCACGTCCAGCGCATGGTCAGACACTTTACAGCCGTGAGCGGCGAAGTGATCCAGACGTTTGGTCAAGGCAGTTTGCAGGTCAGCAAAGCGGCGAATGTCGGTATCGGAAACTTCGCCCAGCTTCGCCATGTAGTCGTTAAAGGTCGCCTGTTCGATGTTGAAGGCTTTGTCCGGACGCCAGCTCGGCAGCACTTTGATGGTGAAAGAGCCGTCTTTGGCGATCTCTGCGTGATGCTCCAGAGAATCGATCGGGTCATCGGTGGTGCCGACCATTTTCACGTTCATCTGCTGCATGATGCCGCGCGCGGAGAAGTTATCCTGCGCCAGCAGTTCGTTACATTCGTTCCAGATTTCATCGGCAGTTGACGGAGAAAGCAATTTGCCAGTGATACCAAACGGACGACGCAGTTCGAGGTGCGTCCAGTGGTATAACGGGTTGCCGATAGTGTGCGGAACAGTCGCCGCCCAGGCGTCAAATTTTTCACGGTCAGACGCATCACCGGTACACAGACGCTCGGCCACACCGTTGGTACGCATAGCGCGCCATTTGTAGTGATCGCCTTTCAGCCAGATGTCATACAGGTTTTTAAAACGATAGTCTTCCGCAATCTGCTGCGGCGGCAAATGGCAATGGTAATCGAAAATCGGCTGGTCTTTTGCGTAGTCGTGATACAGACGGCGGGCAAATTCGGTATCTAACAGGAAATCTTCAGTCATAAACGGAGTCATTTTCGTCTTCCTCTCAACGAGTGAGCTAGCTTGCTTATGGTGCGATGCTGACAAAGTTATCACACCAATTTCCAGAGTTCGAAGATATTTTCGTGAGTTAGATCAATAAACGTAGTTAAAAAAATTACTCTCAAAGTGGTAAATCTCGCTGCAGGCCGCGCCAGTACTGGCCTCGCTGTCGTCAGGTAATATCCCTACAAATATTCGCACATTTATGATGGCTCTCACCTTTTAAAGTTGTATGACAAGTTATCTTTCTGCCGTCGCAAATCATAAGTCGACGGAATGCAAATTGCCGATTCATTCATTTGTTAGATGAATCGGGTTAACCGGTACGGAAGCCGAATTAGCACGAAACTTTCATGGCAACGTTCGGGGCGTGCCGGTTTTTTTTCGGTTACCCGGTCGTAACTAACATCTTCAGCCTCTGGCGGGATGATGGCCGCGCTTCCTGCGGATATAACAAAACGATGAGGTTTTACATGCGTAAAATTAAAGGGTTACGTTGGTATATGATCGCACTGGTGACGCTTGGCACCGTGCTTGGTTACCTGACGCGTAACACTGTGGCGGCAGCTGCGCCAACTCTGATGGAAGAGTTAAACATCTCCACCCAACAGTATTCCTATATCATCGCAGCCTATTCTGCTGCTTATACGGTCATGCAACCGGTAGCGGGCTATGTACTGGATGTGCTGGGTACGAAAATCGGTTATGCAATGTTTGCTGTACTGTGGGCCGTATTCTGTGGTGCAACCGCGCTGGCTGGTAGCAGGGGTGGCCTGGCGATTGCTCGTGGTGCAGTCGGTGCCGCGGAAGCAGCGATGATCCCGGCGGGTCTGAAAGCCAGCTCCGAATGGTTCCCGGCGAAAGAGCGTTCCATCGCGGTAGGTTACTTTAACGTAGGTTCTTCGATTGGTGCGATGATTGCGCCGCCGCTGGTGGTATGGGCAATCGTAATGCACAGCTGGCAGATGGCATTTATCATCTCCGGTGCATTGAGCTTTATCTGGGCGATGGCATGGCTGATTTTCTATAAACATCCGCGCGACCAGAAGCATCTGACCGATGAAGAACGCGACTATATTATTAATGGTCAGGAAGCCCAGCACCAGGTGAGCACGGCGAAGAAAATGTCCGTTGGTCAGATCCTGCGTAACCGTCAGTTCTGGGGTATCGCGCTGCCGCGTTTCCTGGCAGAACCAGCCTGGGGTACTTTTAACGCGTGGATCCCGCTGTTCATGTTTAAAGTTTACGGCTTTAACCTGAAAGAGATCGCGATGTTCGCCTGGATGCCGATGCTGTTTGCTGACCTCGGTTGTATCCTCGGTGGTTACCTGCCGCCGCTGTTCCAGCGTTGGTTTGGTGTGAACCTGATCGTTTCCCGTAAGATGGTCGTAACGCTGGGTGCAGTGCTGATGATTGGCCCGGGTATGATCGGCCTGTTCACCAACCCGTATGTCGCAATTATGCTGCTGTGTATCGGTGGTTTTGCTCACCAGGCACTGTCTGGCGCGCTGATTACGCTCTCTTCTGACGTGTTCGGTCGTAACGAAGTGGCGACGACGAACGGTTTAACCGGGATGTCCGCATGGCTGGCAAGTACGCTGTTTTCGCTGGTTGTCGGTGCACTGGCTGACACCATCGGCTTCAGCCCGCTGTTCGCAGTACTGGCAGTGTTCGACCTGTTAGGTGCGCTGGTTATCTGGACCGTGTTGCAGAACAAACCGGCGATTGAGGTAGCGCAGGAATCACATAACGATCCCGCACCGCAACATTAACGTTTAACGTAAGTTATAACGACGAAGCCGCCTTATCAGGCGGCTTCGTCGTTTATATAGAAAAAAGCGTTTGTCCGCTTTGCAGGGTTAATTGATGGTTGGCAAGGAAGGCGTAAAGATTACTGACAATTTGCCCATGTAGTACCCGGCCTGTTTATCCATCACGCTGAATTTATCGACTGCCAGAGTCAAGGGTGTCGGCACACACATCACGGCATAGCGAATACCGGGCAGTACCACCGGACGCACACTTTTCAGGTTAATGCTGTTCCAGACCATATTTTCATTATTGCGCACATCAATTTGCCCACCGGTTTCCGGGTTGTACATTTTGACCCGGTAATCAATGCGTTCTCCCTCGTCGGTAGAGGTTCCTCCCTGACGATAGATAGAGAAGTCACCGTCTCTGCGCCCTGCAGCTGGTCTCCCTTCATCTTTGAGCATGATTTCATAACTGATGGCATTACCGTTAAAACCATCGTACAGGCACATGTCCAACATGGTCAGATCTTGCGCGTAGTTGCTGCCGTTAACGCTTCCTGTTGGATGCAAGTCTAACTGCACCCTTGGCGTGGCGTGGGCGAACTCCGGGAAGAACACGTCAATATGGTTGGGGTCGAGCGTATTCAGGGTAATATTTGCGAAATAGTCCTGGGCCGGGCTGTTCGAATGTAATTTAACTTTCCCCTTCCAGACGCCACCAATCGGCAAATTCTTCATCTCTGTCTGCTCAAGGTAGAGCGTAAGAAACTTTGTATCGTATATATAATAATGTTGACCATCTTCTGTACATGAAGATCTATTAGAATCCTTAAGATTCGTCTGAAGCCCTTTGCCCCCCTTGCATCCTGGCGGCGCTTCATCGCTACTTACAATGGCTGTTTTAAATCCTTTGAGTTTTACCGGCCAACGCATCCCACTGCGTTGTTCAGTTAAATAGATTTGTACTGTCGATATATTTCCATTAGCTGTACAGGTTTGTTGGAGGTCAGGATACGAACATTCATACCACATATATCCATTATTTCCTGCCGACGCTTCATCCTTCCAGAAGTAATAATCCGCTCTACCAGATGCCAAATCATACGTAATTTCACTGGTCACGTCAGGAGCTGCCTGAACGCCAGTGAGCGTGCCAAACAAGCCCAATATCGCCGCAATCAATCGATTTCTCATGGTGCAACCTCCCTTTGCGCCGTCTGAACGTTTCCACGTAATTTAGGCTGTTTCAACTCCGGTAATTGTGAATAAGTCACCACACTACAAGTAACATCTCCGCTGTAACGAATGCTGGCGCGTTTCTTTTCAACACTCAGTGGACACTTAAGGAATTGCTGCCCGGAAAGCAGATAGAGCTCTTTTTCGCTGCCGTTAATTTCAAGTGTAAATCCGCCATCTTCAGCTACCAGTAACATGGCGCTGTTCAGCCCCACAATCGGGAATTTTTTCACCGCTGCCGGCAGTAATAAACGACCGATATAGTTGTAGTTAAAGCTGGCAGACACTTCGCGATAGCGCAGCTTGCCAGGCAACAACATTAATTCACGATTCCCTGCACCGTTAATGATGTTTGTTGTCCCCTGCTGATTGCCCTGGCTACTGTCGTTAACCTCAACAAAACCAGACTGAAATCCAGGATAAGGGAACAACACACTGTCGCTTTGACCAAGCTGCAAAGTTCGGCTGCCTGCCACCCGCGCTTCGAGTTGCAGATCCTGACTCTCTTCATCCTGTTCAGAGAAGCCTTTCACATCCACCAATACCGCACCCAGCAAATCGTCTGTACCACTGGCTCCCAAATTAACGCCATAGCGACTGACAGCCAGCGTAGAGCTATAAGTGCCCGGGTAATGACTCCAACTTATTGATAGTGTTTTATGTTCAGATAATGCCCGATGACTTTGTCATGCAGCTCCACCGATTTTGAGAACGACAGCGACTTCCGTCCCAGCCGTGCCAGGTGCTGCCTCAGATTCAGGTTATGCCGCTCAATTCGCTGCGTATATCGCTTGCTGATTACGTGCAGCTTTCCCTTCAGGCGGGATTCATACAGTGGCCAGCCATCCGTCATCCATATCACCACGTCAAAGGGTGACAGCAAGCTCATAAGACGCCCCAGCGTCGCCATAGTGCGTTCACCGAATACGTGCGCAACAACCGTCTTCCGGAGCCTGTCATACGCGTAAAACAGCCAGCGCTG
>NZ_MECT01000551.1:0-21242 GCF_001722145.1 Shigella sp. FC1544 | reverse complement strand
AAGACCGCACGAATATAACGGTGGGTTACCCCCAAACGAATCGGAAAATCGATACTGGAAAAACTCTAACTCGGTGGCCAGTTTTTGTTGACCACTTCATACCCAGATTGCACCAACGTCGCGTGGTGATGTGCAAGCCTATCAGGATATTCGTCATCAGCTCGAAAATGAAGCTGGACGAATTAATGGTAAATACGGGCAATTAGGCTGGACGCCGCTTTATTATTTGAATCAGCATTTTGACCGTAAATTACTGATGAAAATATTCCGCTACTCTGACGTGGGCTTAGTGACGCCACTGCGTGACGGGATGAACCTGGTAGCAAAAGAGTATGTTGCTGCTCAGGACCCAGCCAACCCGGGCGTTCTTGTTCTTTCGCAATTTGCGGGAGCGGCAAACGAGTTAACGTCGGCGTTAATTGTTAACCCCTACGATCGTGACGAAGTTGCAGCTGCGCTGGATCGTGCATTGACTATGTCGCTGGCGGAACGTATTTCCCGTCATGCAGAAATGCTGGACGTTATCGTGAAAAACGATATTAACCACTGGCAGGAGTGCTTCATTAGCGACCTAAAGCAGATAGTTCCGCGAAGCGCGGAAAGCCAGCAGCGCGATAAAGTTGCTACCTTTCCAAAGCTTGCGTAGGAGCGGTTAATCACCCGTAAGTGGAACTAACAGCACATCGACCTCACTTGAGGCAATCACTCTTTTCGCCGAGCAGGATGCTCGCGAAAAGAAACTGTGATTGTGATTACCGCAAATCACCAAATCGAAATGATGTTTGTGACATACTTCCAGAATATGTTCGCTTAACTCACCGTAGGCAATAAACGTCTTGTCAACGGGATACCCCGCATCCTGAATTAACTTATCAAGAAAGCTTTGCGTTTCTTCTTGCATCACGCTGCGTAAATCTTCAAGCATCGGCGCGGCTAATTGATTGTACATTTCCGGGTCGGAAGCGAGAGTAATTAAACTGATGTGTCCCTTTACTGGCCTGGCGATAGATACCGCTTTTGCCAGCAGTTGCTGACTTTCCGGTGTAACCGCAACAGCGACAAGAATATTGCTATAGCTCATAACCTGTTCCTTATTCTGTGAACTTCAGGTGACATTAAAGCTTTACTCCTAATGGAGAAACGACGCAATCCCAACGCGGTCAAACAGGTAAATATTAGCCTGATTATTAGTAAAGACAATTAATTAATCACTCCATGTGATCATATAATTTCAAATGTAATTATAAGAAAATAGTGTACTGATTCTCCGCATTAAACAAGTGGTTAATATATGTAAAACATTTCATTAACATTAAGTTGATTGTTGCCTTTCTTTGTATTTAATTAGTTTGTTGTGCGGTAAGTGTCTGTTTAAAAATAGCTTATCTGGTATTGCATGAAAGTGATTATTTATAGCAGATGATTATTTACGGTGAGTTATTTTAACTGTGCGCAACATCCCATTTCGATTATTCCAGTTTCATTTTTGCTTGCTAGCGTAGCGAAAAACTTTTTAACAGATTGAAATACACCCAAAACAAAAGTATGGCTTATGCATTTATGTTAAGTAATTGAGTGTTTTGTGTGATCTGCATCACACATTATTGAAAATCGCAGCCCCCCTCCGTTGTATGTGCGTGTAGTGACGAGTACAGTTGCGTCGATTTAGGAAAAATCTTAGATAAGTGTAAAGACCCATTTCTATTTGTAAGGACATATTAAACCAAAAAGGTGGTTCTGCTTATTGCAGCTTATCGCAACTATTCTAATGCTAATTATTTTTTACCGGGGCTTCCCGGCGACATCACGGGGTGCGGTGAAACCGCATAAAAATAAAGTTGGTTATTCTGGGTGGGAATAATGCATACCTCCGAGTTGCTGAAACACATTTATGACATCAACTTGTCATATTTACTACTTGCACAGCGTTTGATTGTTCAGGACAAAGCGTCCGCTATGTTTCGTCTCGGCATAAATGAAGAAATGGCGACAACGTTAGCGGCACTGACTCTTCCGCAAATGGTTAAGCTGGCAGAAACCAATCAACTGGTTTGTCACTTCCGTTTTGACAGCCACCAGACGATTACTCAGTTGACGCAAGATTCCCGCGTTAACGATCTCCAGCAAATTCATACCGGCATCATGCTCTCAACACGCTTGCTGAATGATGTTAATCAGCCTGAAGAAGCGCTGCA
This sequence comes from Shigella sp. FC1544, assembly GCF_001722145.1. Classification (NCBI taxonomy): domain Bacteria; kingdom Pseudomonadati; phylum Pseudomonadota; class Gammaproteobacteria; order Enterobacterales; family Enterobacteriaceae; genus Shigella; species Shigella sp. FC1544. The sequence continues at coordinate 19,047 of NZ_MECT01000551.1, read as the reverse complement.
AAAGGGCCTGATCATGAGTGAAAAAAGCATTGTTCAGGAAGCGCGGGATATTCAGCTGGCAATGGAATTGATCACCCTGGGCGCTCGTTTGCAGATGCTGGAAAGCGAAACACAGTTAAGTCGCGGACGCCTGATAAAACTTTATAAAGAACTGCGCGGAAGCCCACCGCCGAAAGGCATGCTGCCATTCTCAACCGACTGGTTTATGACCTAGGAACAAAACGTTCATGCTTCGATGTTCTGTAATGCATGGCAGTTTTTACTGAAAACAGGTTTGTGTAATGGCGTCGATGCGGTGATCAAAGCCTACCGTTTATACCTTGAACAGTGCCCACAAGCAGAAGAAGGACCACTGCTGGCATTAACCCGTGCCTGGACATTGGTGCGGTTTGTTGAAAGTGGATTACTGCAACTTTCCAGCTGCAACTGCTGCGGCGGCAATTTTATTACCCACGCTCACCAGCCTGTTGGCAGCTTTGCCTGCAGCTTATGTCAACCGCCATCCCGGGCAGTAAAAAGACGTAAACTTTCCCAGAATCCTGCCGATATTATCCCACAACTGCTGGATGAACAGAGAGTACAGGCTGTTTAACTGATACGGTGTGGCGCAACATTCCAGCAGCGGTAACGACGTACCGCTGCTTTTTTTTGCCCCAATCGCGCGTTAACGCCTGACGACTGAACGTCCTGTCATGGTCAACAGTGGAAGGATGATGTCGTGCTTATCTTATTAGGTTACCTGGTTGTTCTCGGTACAGTTTTCGGCGGTTATTTGATGACCGGTGGAAGCCTTGGAGCACTCTATCAACCCGCTGAACTGGTGATTATTGCCGGTGCAGGGATTGGGTCGTTTATCGTCGGCAATAATGGCAAAGCGATTAAAGGCACGCTGAAAGCGCTGCCGTTGCTGTTTCGTCGCTCCAAATACACCAAAGCAATGTATATGGATCTGCTGGCTCTGCTTTATCGGTTGATGGCGAAATCGCGGCAGATGGGGATGTTTTCGCTGGAACGTGATATTGAAAATCCCCGTGAGAGCGAGATCTTCGCCAGCTACCCACGCATCCTCGCGGATAGCGTCATGCTTGATTTTATCGTCGATTGTCTGCGCCTGATTATCAGCGGTCACATGAACACCTTCGAAATCGAAGCCCTGATGGATGAAGAGATTGAGACGCACGAAAGCGAGGCAGAAGTCCCGGCGAACAGTCTGGCGCTGGTCGGGGACTCACTTCCGGCGTTTGGTATTGTTGCGGCTGTAATGGGGGGCGTTCACGCGTTAGGTTCAGCCGATCGTCCTGCCGCCGAGCTGGGGGCGCTTATCGCACATGCGATGGTGGGGACTTTCCTCGGTATTTTATTGGCTTACGGATTTATTTCCCCACTAGCGAGTGTTTTACGTCAGAAAAGCGCCGAAACCAGCAAAATGATGCAGTGCGTCAAAGTCACTCTGCTTTCTAATCTGAACGGTTACGCACCGCCTATCGCCGTTGAGTTTGGTCGCAAAACGCTCTATTCCAGCGAACGTCCGTCGTTTATTGAACTGGAAGAGCATGTGCGTGCGGTGAAAAATCCGCAACAACAGACGACAACCGAGGAAGCATGAAGAATCAAACGCATCCGATTATTGTCGTCAAACGACGCAAAGCCAAAAGCCACGGGGCAGCACATGGATCGTGGAAGATTGCTTATGCCGATTTTATGACTGCGATGATGGCCTTTTTTCTGGTGATGTGGCTGATCTCCATCTCCAGCCCAAAAGAGCTGATTCAGATTGCGGAGTACTTCCGGACTCCACTGGCGACTGCGGTTACGGGCGGCGATCGCATTTCTAATAGTGAAAGCCCAATTCCCGGCGGTGGTGATGATTACACCCAAAGCCAGGGGGAAGTGAATAAGCAGCCGAACATCGAAGAGCTGAAAAAACGCATGGAGCAAAGTCGATTGCGGAAATTGCGGGGTGATCTCGACCAGTTGATAGAGTCCGATCCGAAACTGCGGGCGTTACGTCCCCATCTCAAAATCGATCTGGTCCAGGAAGGTCTACGTATTCAGATCATCGATAGCCAGAATCGCCCGATGTTTAGAACCGGCAGTGCCGATGTCGAACCCTATATGCGCGACATTCTGCGTGCCATCGCGCCTGTACTGAACGGTATTCCCAACCGTATTAGCCTTTCAGGTCATACCGATGATTTCCCCTACGCCAGTGGTGAGAAAGGTTACAGCAACTGGGAGCTTTCTGCCGATCGGGCCAATGCATCCCGCCGCGAACTGATGGTCGGAGGGTTGGATAGCGGCAAAGTGTTACGTGTCGTCGGCATGGCGGCAACGATGCGCTTAAGCGATCGCGGACCTGATGATGCCGTCAACCGTCGCATCAGCCTGCTGGTACTGAACAAACAAGCCGAACAGGCCATTTTGCATGAAAACGCCGAAAGCCAGAATGAGCCAGTAAGCGCCCTGGAAAAACCTGAGGTTGCACCACAGGTCAGTGTTCCCACAATGCCATCAGCCGAACCGAGGTGACAGCGTGAGCATGGATATAAGCGATTTTTATCAGACATTTTTTGATGAAGCGGACGAACTGTTGGCTGATATGGAGCAGCATCTGCTGGTTTTGCAGCCGGAAGCGCCAGATGCCGAACAATTGAATGCCATCTTTCGGGCTGCCCACTCGATCAAAGGAGGGGCAGGAACTTTTGGCTTCAGCGTTTTGCAGGAAACCACGCATCTGATGGAAAACCTGCTCGATGAAGCCAGACGAGGTGAGATGCAACTCAACACCGACATTAACTGACGTGGTGAAAGGGGCGGATTCGCTCTCGGCAATATTACCGGGCGACATCGCCGAAGATGACATCACAGCGGTACTCTGTTTTGTGATTGAAGCCGATCAGATTACCTTTGAAACAGTAGAAGTCTCGCCAAAAATATCCACCCCACCAGTGCTTAAACTGGCAGCCGAACAAGCACCAACCGGCCGCGTGGAGCGGGAAAAAACGACGCGCAGCAGTAAATCCACCAGCATCCGTGTAGCGGTAGAAAAGGTTGATCAATTAATTAACCTCGTCGGCGAGCTGGTTATCACCCAGTCCATGCTTGCCCAGCGTTCCAGCGAACTGGACCCGGTTAATCATGGTGATTTGATAACCAGCATGGGGCAGTTACAACGTAACGCCCGTGATTTGCAGGAATCAGTGATGTCGATTCGCATGATGCCGATGGAATATGTTTTTAGTCGCTATCCCCGGCTGGTGCGTGATCTGGCGGGAAAACTCGGCAAGCAGGTAGAACTGACGCTGGTGGGCAGTTCCACTGAGCTCGACAAGAGCCTGATAGAACGCATTATCGACCCGCTGACCCACCTGGTACGCAATAGCCTCGATCACGGTATTGAACTGCCAGAAAAACGGCTCGCCGCAGGTAAAAACAGCGTCGGAAATTTAATTCTGTCTGCCGAACATCAGGGCGGCAACATTTGCATTGAAGTGACCGACGATGGGGCGGGGCTAAACCGTGAGCGAATTCTGGCAAAAGCGGCCTCGCAAGGTTTGACTGTCAGCGAAAACATGAGCGACGACGAAGTCGCGATGCTGATATTTGCACCAGGCTTCTCCACGGCAGAGCAGGTCACCGACGTCTCCGGGCGCGGCGTCGGCATGGACGTCGTTAAACGTAATATCCAGGAGATGGGCGGTCATGTCGAAATCCAGTCGAAGCAGGGTACTGGCACTACGATCCGCATTTTACTGCCGCTGACGCTGGCCATCCTCGACGGCATGTCCGTACGCGTTGCGGATGAAGTTTTCATTCTGCCGCTGAATGCTGTCATGGAATCACTGCAACCCCATGAAGCCGATCTGCATCCACTGGCCGGCGGCGAGCGGGTGCTGGAAGTGCGGGGCGAATATCTGCCCATCGTCGAACTGTGGAAAGTGTTCAACGTCGCGGGCGAGAAAACCGAAGCCACCCAGGGAATTGTGGTGATCTTACAAAGTGGCGGTCGCCGCTACGCCTTGCTGGTGGATCAATTAATTGGTCAGCACCAGGTTGTGGTTAAAAACCTTGAAAGTAACTATCGCAAAGTCCCCGGCATTTCTGCTGCGACCATTCTTGGCGACGGCAGCGTGGCACTGATTGTTGATGTCTCCGCCTTGCAGGCGATAAACCGCGAACAACGTATGGCGAACACCGCCGCCTGAATGAGTAAAAAGGTAACAATATGACCGGTATGACGAATGTAACAAAGCTGGCCAGCGAGCCGTCAGGCCAGGAATTTCTGGTATTTACCCTTGGTGATGAAGAGTACGGTATTGATATCCTGAAAGAGCAGGAGATCTGTGGCTACGATCAGGTAACACGGATTGCGAACACGCCAGCGTTTATCAAAGGCGTCACGAATCTGCGAGGCGTTATTGTGCTGATTGTTGACTTACGAATTAAGTTCAGCCAAGTGGATGTGGACTATAACGACAACACGGTAGTTATCGTCCTGAATCTCGGACAGCGGGTGGTCGGCATCGTGGTTGACGGCGTCTCAGACGTGCTTTCATTGACGGCGGAGCAAATTCGTCCGGCACCGGAATTTGCCGTGACGCTTTCAACAGAATATCTCACTGGACTGGGCGCACTGGGCGACCGGATGTTGATTCTGGTGAACATCGAAAAACTGCTGAACAGCGAAGAGATGGCGCTGTTAGATAGTGCGGCGTCAGAAGTGGCGTAATTCTCCCGATTTCCTCAATTGAAATGAACCCGATGATCTGCGCATCGGGTTTTTTATTTCAATTTCGCGGCGGGTGGCATCAGCAATAAAGTTTCCCCCCTTCTTGCCGATAACGAGATCAACTTGTTTTCAGGAAGGTGCCTTATGATTAACCGTATCCGCGTAGTCACGCTGTTGGTAATGGTGTTGGGGGTATTTGCACTGTTACAGCTTATTTCCGGCAGTCTGTTTTTTTCTTCCCTTCACCATAGCCAGAAGAGCTTTGTGGTTTCCAATCAATTGCGGGAACAGCAGGGCGAGCTGACGTCAACCTGGGATTTAATGCTGCAAACGCGCATTAACCTGAGTCGTTCAGCGGTGCGGATGATGATGGATTCCTCCAATCAACAAAGTAACGCCAAAGTTGAATTGCTCGATAGCGCCAGGAAAACATTGGCGCAGGCAGCGACGCATTATAAAAAATTCAAAAGCATGGCACCGTTACCTGAAATGGTCGCTACCAGTCGTAATATTGATGAAAAATATAAAAACTATAAAAACTATTACACAGCGTTAACTGAACTGATTGATTATCTAGATTATGGCAATACTGGAGCTTATTTCGCTCAGCCAACCCAGGGAATGCAAAACATTGACGGGCGCAGTGAAATGGGCGACCTGGCGCAGAGCGTTTCACATATGCAACGCTCTTTGACTGACACCGTCACTCATGTCCGCGAAGGTTCAGATGCCATCTATGCCGGTACCCGTGAAATTGCGGCGGGCAACACCGATCTTTCCTCCCGTACTGAACAGCAGGCATCCGCGCTGGAAGAAACTGCCGCCAGCATGGAGCAGCTCACCGCGACAGTGAAGCAAAACGCCGATAACGCCCGCCAGGCCTCGCAACTGGCGCAAAGTGCCTCCGACACCGCCCAGCACGGCGGCAAAGTGGTGGATGGCGTAGTGAAAACGATGCATGAGATCGCCGATAGTTCGAAGAAAATTGCCGACATTATCAGCGTTATCGACGGTATTGCCTTCCAGACTAATATCCTCGCGCTGAATGCCGCGGTTGAAGCCGCGCGTGCGGGTGAACAGGGCCGTGGTTTTGCCGTGGTGGCGGGTGAAGTGCGTAATCTTGCCAGTCGCAGCGTCCAGGCGGCAAAAGAGATCAAAGCCCTCATTGAAGACTCCGTCGCACGCGTTGATACCGGTTCGGTGCTGGTCGAAAGCGCCGGGGAAACAATGAACAATATCGTCAATGCTGTCACTCGCGTGACTGACATTATGGGCGAGATTGCATCGGCATCGGATGAACAGAGCCGTGGCATCGTTCAAGTCGCATTGGCGGTTTCGGAAATGGATCGCGTCACGCAACAGAACGCATCGCTGGTGCAGGAATCAGCTGCCGCCGCCGCTGCGCTGGAAGAACAGGCGAGTCGTTTAACGCAAGCGGTTTCCGCGTTCCGTCTGGCAGCCAGCCCACTCACCAATAAACCGCAAACACCATCCCGTCCTGCCAGTGAGCAACCACCGGCACAGCCACGACTGCGAATTGCTGAACAAGATCCAAACTAGGAAACATTTTGACGAGTATTTACTAACGCGGTCATTGCCGCCTGATGGGGAGCGTTGATGTTTAATCGTATTCGAATTTCGACCACGCTGTTTTTAATTTTGATTCTCTGCGGGATCTTGCAGATTGGCAGTAACGGCATGTCTTTTTGGGCATTTCGCGACGATTTGCAACGACTGAATCAGGTCGAGCAGAGCAATCAGCAACGTGCGGCATTAGCGCAAACTCGGGCGATAATGTTACAGGCCAGTACCGCGCTGAACAAAGCGGGCACTCTGACGGCACTTAGCTATCCGGCGGATGACATTAAAACGTTGATGACGACGCGCGCGCCAGTCTGACGCAATCCACCACGCTGTTTAAAAGTTTTATGGCGATGACTGCGGGCAACGAGCACGTCAGGGCATTGCAAAAAGAGACGGAGAAAAGTTTTGCCCGCTGGCACAACGATCTCGAACATCAGGCGACCTGGCTTGAAAGTAATCAACTTTCGGATTTCCTCACTGCGCCGGTGCAGGGATCACAGAATGCGTTTGACGTTAACTTTGAGGCCTGGCAGCTGGAGATCAACCATGTGCTGGAAGCCGCCAGTGCGCAAAGTCAGCGTAACTATCAGATTTCGGCGCTGGTGTTTATCAGCATGATTATTGTTGCGGCAATCTACATCAGCAGTGCGCTGTGGTGGACGCGCAAGATGATTGTTCAACCACTGGCCATTATTGGTAGCCATTTTTGCCAGCCTGAAGACCATGCAGCAGGCTTTGCGTGGGACGGTGAGTGATGTGCGTAAGGGAAGCCATGAGATGCACATTGGGATCGCGGAGATTGTCGCAGGCAATAACGATCTCTCAAGTCGTACCGAACAGCAGGCGGCATCGCTGGCACAAACGGCCGCCAGTATGGAGCAATTAACCGCCACGGTAGGGCAAAACGCCGATAACGCACGACAGGCGTCGGAACTGGCAAAAAATGCCGCGACAACGGCGCAGGCGGGCGGTGTTCAGGTCAGTACCATGACTCACACCATGCAGGAGATCGCCACCAGCTCGCAAAAAATTGGCGACATTATCAGCGTTATCGACGGAATTGCTTTCCAGACCAATATTCTGGCCCTGAATGCGGCAGTGGAAGCGGCTCGCGCCGGAGAGCAGGGGCGTGGTTTTGCGGTAGTGGCAGGTGAAGTGCGCAATCTTGCCAGCCGTAGCGCGCAGGCAGCAAAAGAGATCAAAGGGCTGATCGAAGAGTCAGTCAATCGTGTCCAGCAGGGTTCGAAACTGGTGAATAACGCCGCCGCGACCATGACCGATATTGTCAGTTCGGTGACCCGCGTGAACGACATTATGGGAGAAATTGCTTCGGCGTCGGAAGAACAACGGCGGGGGATTGAGCAGGTTGCACAGGCTGTCAGCCAGATGGATCAGGTGACTCAGCAGAACGCCTCGCTGGTAGAAGAAGCAGCGGTGGCAACGGAACAACTGGCGAATCAGGCCGACCATCTTTCGTCGCGTGTGGCGGTATTTACCCTTGAAGAACATGAAGTAGCACGACATGAGTCGGCGCAGTTACAAATTGCGCCAGTGGTATCCTGAAGTGATTGAGAAGGCGCTATGACTTCATCTCTGCCCTGTGGGCAAACGTCTTTATTGTTACAGATGACCGAGCGCCTGGCGCTTTCCGACGCGCATTTTCGGCGGATAAGTCAATTGATCTATCAACGAGCCGGGATCGTCCTGGCCGATCATAAACGCGACATGGTTTACAACCGACTGGTTCGTCGTTTGCGTTCGCTGGGACTGACGGATTTCGGTCATTATCTGAACTTGCTGGAATCTAATCAGCACAGCGGTGAGTGGCAGGCGTTTATCAATTCGCTGACCACGAATCTGACGGCATTTTTCCGTGAGGCACATCATTTCCCTCTGCTCGCGGATCACGCACGTCGCCGTTCTGGCGAGTATCGCGTATGGAGCGCGGCGGCTTCAACCGGCGAAGAGCCGTACAGCATTGCGATGACGCTGGCTGACACATTGGGCACCGCGCCCGGACGCTGGAAAGTGTTTGCCAGTGATATCGACACCGAAGTGCTGGAAAAAGCCAGAAGCGGTATTTATCGCCATGAAGAGTTGAAAAACCTGACGCCGCAGCAACTGCAACGGTATTTCATGCGAGGGACGGGACCGCATGAAGGGCTGGTACGCGTGCGTCAGGAGCTGGCGAACTATGTTGATTTTGCCCCGCTGAATCTACTGGCGAAACAGTACACCGTGCCGGGGCCGTTTGATGCGATCTTCTGTCGTAACGTCATGATCTACTTCGATCAAAATACCCAGCAGGAGATTTTGCGCCGCTTTGTTCCGCTCCTTAAACCCGACGGATTGCTGTTTGCGGGTCACTCTGAAAACTTTAGCCACCTTGAGCGCCGCTTCACGCTGCGTGGTCAGACGGTGTATGCGCTAAGTAAGGATTAACGATGAGCAAAATCAGGGTGTTATCTGTCGATGATTCGGCACTGATGCGCCAGATCATGACAGAAATCATCAACAGCCATAGCGACATGGAAATGGTGGCGACCGCGCCTGATCCGCTGGTCGCGCGTGACTTGATTAAGAAATTCAATCCCGATGTGCTGACGCTGGATGTTGAAATGCCGCGGATGGACGGACTGGATTTCCTCGAAAAATTAATGCGTTTGCGTCCAATGCCCGTTGTGATGGTTTCTTCCTTGACCAGCAAAGGATCAGAAGTCACGCTGCGCGCGCTGGAGCTGGGGGCAATAGATTTTGTCACCAAACCGCAACTGGGTATTCGCGAAGGAATGCTGGCGTATAGCGAAATGATTGCTGAAAAGGTGCGTACGGCAGCAAAGGCGAGCCTTGCAGCACATAAGCCATTGTCAGCACCGACAACGCTGAAGGCGGGTCCGTTGTTGAGTTCTGAAAAACTGATTGCGATTGGTGCTTCAACGGGTGGAACTGAGGCAATTCGTCACGTACTGCAACCGTTGCCGCTTTCCAGCCCGGCATTGTTAATTACCCAACATATGCCGCCCGGTTTCACCCGCTCTTTTGCCGACAGACTTAATAAGCTTTGCCAGATCGGGGTTAAAGAAGCCGAAGACGGAGAACGTGTCTTGCCGGGGCATGCCTATATTGCGCCGGGCGATCGGCATATGGAACTGGCGCGTAGTGGCGCAAATTATCAAATCAAAATTCACGACGGCCCGGCGGTTAACCGTCATCGGCCTTCGGTAGATGTGTTGTTCCATTCTGTCGCCAAACAGGCGGGGCGTAATGCGGTTGGGGTGATCCTGACCGGTATGGGCAACGACGGCGCGGTGGGAATGTTGGCGATGCGTCAGGCGGGGGCATGGACCCTTGCGCAAAACGAAGCAAGTTGCGTGGTGTTCGGCATGCCGCGCGAGGCCATCAATATGGGTGGTGTCTGCGAAGTGGTCGATCTTAGCCAGGTAAGCCAGCAAATGTTGGCAAAAATTAGTGCCGGACAGGCGATACGTATTTAAATCAGGAGTGTGAAATGGCGGATAAAGAACTTAAATTTTTGGTTGTGGATGACTTTTCCACCATGCGACGCATAGTGCGTAACCTGCTGAAAGAGCTGGGATTCAATAATGTTGAGGAAGCGGAAGATGGCGTCGACGCTCTCAATAAGTTGCAGGCAGGCGGTTATGGATTTGTTATCTCCGACTGGAACATGCCCAATATGGATGGCCTGGAATTGCTGAAAACAATTCGTGCGGATGGCGCGATGTCGGCATTGCCAGTGTTAATGGTGACTGCAGAAGCGAAGAAAGAGAACATCATTGCTGCGGCGCAAGCGGGGGCCAGTGGCTATGTGGTGAAGCCATTTACCGCCGCGACGCTGGAGGAAAAACTCAACAAAATCTTTGATAAACTGGACATGTGAGGATGCGACTATGATGCAACCATCAATCAAACCTGCTGACGAGCATTCAGCTGGCGATATAATTGCGCGCATCGGCAGCCTGACGCGTATGCTGCGCGACAGTTTGCGGGAACTGGGGCTGGATCAGGCCATTGCCGAAGCGGCGGAAGCCATCCCCGATGCGCGCGATCGTTTGTACTATGTTGTGCAGATGACCGCCCAGGCTGCGGAGCGGGCGCTGAACAGTGTTGAGGCGTCACAACCGCATCAGGATCAAATGGAGAAATCAGCAAAAGCGTTAACCCAACGTTGGGATGACTGGTTTGCCGATCCGATTGACCTTGCCGACGCCCGTGAACTGGTAACAGATACACGACAATTTCTGGCAGATGTACCCGCGCATACCAGCTTTACTAACGCGCAACTGCTGGAAATCATGATGGCGCAGGATTTTCAGGATCTCACCGGGCAGGTTATTAAGCGGATGATGGATGTCATTCAGGAGATCGAACGCCAGTTGCTGATGGTGCTGTTGGAAAACATCCCGGAACAGGAGTCGCGTCCAAAACGTGAAAACCAGAGTTTGCTTAATGGACCTCAGGTCGATACCAGCAAAGCCGGTGTGGTAGCCAGTCAGGATCAGGTGGACGATTTGTTGGATAGTCTTGGATTTTGATTTGTATTGCCTGATGTGGCGTGACCACGTCATATCAGGCGGTCTGATAAGGCGATGACGCCGCATCCGACAAACGCACACTATGCTTGATGTGTGGCAGCAAAAGCCCTAAATCCCGCGTTCCCGTGAACTGACCTCACTGCTGATTTTGCTGGTGGGCGTGTGTGTTATCTGGTTCGGCGGTGTGTCGCTGGCCCGTCGATTGTCGGGCATGCTCTCCGCTGGGCTGCATTTTGATCACAGTATTATCAAAGACCCGAATCTGATCCTCAGGCAGATTATTCTGCTGATCAGAGAAGCCATGCTGGCGCTGCTACCGCTGATTAGCGGCGTGGTGCTGGTAGCGCTCATTTCTCCGGTCATGCTGGGGGGGCTGGTATTTAGCGGAAAATCCTTGCAGCCGAAGTTTTCCAAACTCAACCCGCTACCGGGCATTAAACGGATGTTCTCGGCACAGACTGGCGCGGAGTTGCTTAAAGCAATTTTGAAAACCATCCTGGTTGGCAGCGTGACGGGGTTTTTTCTCTGGCATCACTGGCCGCAGATGATGCGCTTACTGGCCGAGTCTCCGATTACCGCCATGGGTAATGCGATGGATTTGGTAGGGCTATGCGCACTGCTGGTGGTGCTTGGTGTCATTCCAATGGTGGGATTTGACGTCTTTTTCCAAATCTTCAGCCACCTGAAAAAGCTGCGAATGTCGCGGCAGGATATTCGTGATGAGTTCAAACAAAGCGAAGGCGACCCCCATGTTAAAGGACGGATCCGTCAGATGCAGCGAGCTGCCGCACGGCGTCGGATGATGGCCGATGTGCCGAAAGCGGATGTCATTGTCAATAACCCGACCCACTATTCGGTAGCGTTGCAGTATGACGAAAACAAAATGAGCGCACCGAAAGTGGTCGCTAAAGGTGCAGGGCTGGTCGCGCTGCGCATTCGTGAAATTGGCGCTGAAAATAACGTCCCGACGCTTGAAGCGCCGCCGCTGGCGCGAGCGCTGTATCGACATGCGGAGATTGGTCAACAAATCCCGGGTCAACTGTACGCCGCGGTGGCGGAAGTGCTGGCCTGGATCTGGCAACTGAAACGCTGGCGTCTGGCTGGTGGACAGCGCCCTGTACAACCTACTCATCTTCCGGTGCCGGAAGCCCTGGATTTTATTAACGAGAAACCGACCCATGAGTAATCTGGCCGCGATGCTGCGCCTGCCCGCAAACCTGAAATCGACACAATGGCAGATCCTTGCCGGACCGATTTTGATCCTGTTGATCTTGTCGATGATGGTGCTGCCACTGCCCGCATTCATACTCGACCTGTTGTTTACCTTCAATATTGCCTTGTCGATCATGGTGTTGCTGGTGGCGATGTTTACCCAGCGCACGCTTGAGTTTGCTGCGTTTCCGACCATTCTGTTGTTTACTACGTTGTTGCGTCTGGCACTTAACGTGGCTTCAACCCGTATCATTTTGATGGAAGGGCATACCGGCGCGGCGGCGGCAGGGAAGGTGGTCGAAGCGTTCGGTCACTTCCTCGTTGGTGGCAATTTCGCTATAGGTATCGTGGTGTTTGTCATTCTCGTGATCATCAACTTTATGGTCATTACCAAAGGTGCCGGGCGTATCGCAGAAGTGGGTGCGCGCTTTGTTCTCGATGGTATGCCGGGTAAGCAGATGGCGATTGACGCCGACCTTAACGCTGGATTGATTGGTGAAGATGAGGCGAAAAAACGCCGCTCCGAAGTGACTCAGGAAGCCGATTTTTACGGCTCAATGGACGGGGCAAGTAAGTTTGTTCGCGGCGATGCCATCGCCGGGATCCTCATCATGGTCATTAACGTTGTCGGCGGGTTGCTGGTCGGCGTGCTGCAACATGGCATGAGCATGGGACACGCGGCGGAAAGTTATACGCTATTGACCATTGGCGACGGTCTGGTGGCACAAATTCCGGCGCTGGTGATTTCTACCGCCGCGGGGGTCATCGTTACGCGTGTCAGCACCGATCAGGATGTTGGCGAGCAGATGGTGAATCAGCTTTTCAGTAACCCAAGCGTTATGTTGTTAAGCGCCGCCGTGCTCGGTTTACTCGGCTTGGTGCCTGGAATGCCGAACCTGGTATTTTTGCTGTTCACTGCCGGATTGCTGGGGCTGGCCTGGTGGATACGCGGACGCGAATAAAAAGCGCCTGCCGAACCCAAACCGGTAAAAATGGCAGAGAATAATACCGTTGTCGAAGCGACGTGGAACGATGTACAACTGGAAGATTCTCTGGGAATGGAAGTGGGTTATCGACTGATCCCGATGGTCGATTTCCAGCAGGATGGTGAGTTGTTGGGCCGTATACGCAGTATCCGCAAGAAATTTGCCCAGGAGATGGGATTTCTGCCGCCAGTGGTGCACATTCGCGACAATATGGATCTGCAACCTGCCCGCTATCGCATTTTGATGAAAGGCGTGGAGATTGGCAGTGGTGATGCTTATCCGGGGCGCTGGTTGGCGATTAACCCTGGAACCGCTGCCGGGACGTTACCTGGTGAGGCGACCGTCGATCCGGCATTTGGCCTGAATGCTATCTGGATTGAAAGTGCGCTAAAAGAACAGGCGCAGATTCAGGGGTACACAGTGGTTGAGGCCAGCACGGTGGTAGCAACGCATCTTAACCACCTCATTAGCCAGCATGCCGCAGAGCTGTTTGGTCGTCAGGAGGCGCAACAGCTGTTGGATCGCGTCGCCCAGGAGATGCCAAAGCTGACGGAAGATCTCGTTCCTGGCGTCGTCACGCTCACCACACTGCATAAAGTGCTGCAAAATCTCCTCGATGAAAAAGTACCGATTCGCGATATGCGCACCATTCTCGAAACGCTGGCGGAACATGCGCCCATCCAAAGCGATCCACATGAATTAACCGCCGTCGTGCGCGTGGCGTTGGGACGGGCGATTACCCAGCAGTGGTTTCCTGGCAAAGATGAAGTCCATGTTATTGGCCTCGATACACCGCTGGAACGTTTGTTACTACAGGCGCTGCAGGGCGGGGGAGGACTGGAGCCAGGGCTGGCGGATCGTTTACTGGCGCAAACTCAGGAAGCGCTATCCCGTCAGGAGATGCTGGGTGCGCCGCCAGTATTGTTGGTGAACCACGCGCTGCGACCATTATTGTCTCGCTTCCTGCGCCGCAGCTTGCCGCAGTTAGTGGTCCTGTCGAATCTGGAACTGTCTGATAACCGACATATCCGCATGACGGCGACAATTGGCGGCAAATAATGAGAACCTTATTAGCAATATTATTGTTTCCGCTGCTGGTGCAAGCCGCCGGGGAGGGGATGTGGCAGGCAAGTAGTGTAGGAATTACGCTAAATCATCGCGGTGAGTCGATGTCGTCTGCGCCTCTTTCTACGCGACAACCTGCTTCAGGATTGATGACGCTGGTAGCGTGGCGTTATCAGCTTATCGGCCCGACACCTTCAGGACTGCGGGTTCGCTTGTGTTCGCAATCTCGTTGTGTCGAATTAGAGGGGCAGAGCGGAACCACCGTGGCCTTTTCCGGTATAGCGGCAGCAGAACCGTTGCGATTTATCTGGGAAGTGCCAGGCGGTGGGCGGTTAATTCCACCGCTAAAGGTACAACGTAATGAAGTGATTGTGAATTATCGCTGAAGGACAAAAAAATTACGCGCTCGCGAGTATGTTTAATAACTCAGTGAAAAAGGCTCGATGTCTTGTTGCAATTATTTATCAGGAATAGCTTGCAACAAAACATGCCAAAAAGATGTGAATTATCCTCTTGTCAAAGGGCTTGGATAAAAATCTTCAGAGTTACGGTATAGCTGCAACTGGCGAGTTCGCGTATTGGTCTGTATGATCATACATGAGAGCCATTCTGATTCAGAATAAGGGTCACTTAAATCCTGAACGTCCTCATTTGAAAGGATTAATTCACATTCTTTGTCCCTAAAATCCAGCCAGGCTCGCTGTGATTTTTTAAGCAAGTTAAGTTGTTCGGTATCAGGTTTTTTTACACCTGTGCGTGGCACTTGTTCTATATAACGATAAGCTTCACCATAGGCTTTATTTAATTGCGCATCGACGAGATTGTATTCTTGTCGCAGGCATGATTTGATCACGTTAATGTCAGTATCATCATCTGAATTTTTTTGCCAACAATCTTTGATGGCTGAAATGTCATGGTCGTTTACTATAACCGTATCTTCTGCGTAAGCCTGGCAAGAGATAATGCCTAATGTTAATACAAGAAATTTAAACACTGCGGTATTCCTTAAATTCAACCGTTATCGTTTCCCTGGGGCCGGATATTACGCTTCTGGCCTCTTATCCAACAGTCAGAAAACAATGGCATGTCCATTTTCAGAATACATTTAGATGGCAATAAAAAAGCCTGATCAGGTAACCCTGATCAGGCTTTACTCTCACGAAAAATCGATTACATACGCTCTACTGTCTCAATACCCAGCGTATCCAGACCCAGCTTTAGCGTCTTCGCTGTCAGTTGTGCCAGTTTCAGACGGCTGTTACGCACTTCTTCGTTTTCTGCGCTGAGGATCGGGCAGTGCTCGTAGAAGCCAGAGAACAGACCAGCCAGATCGTACAGGTAAGCACACATTACATGCGGCGTGCCTTCACGGGCAACCACGGTGAGGGTTTCTTCAAACTGCAGCAGGCGAGCTGCCAGTTGCGCTTCACGATCTTCACGGATGATTACCGGAGCTGCAGCCAGTTGCTCTTCGTTAATTTCTGCCTTACGGAACACGGACAATACACGCGTGTAAGCATACTGCATGTATGGCGCGGTATTACCCTCAAACGCCAGCATGTTGTCCCAGTCGAAGATGTAGTCCGTGGTGCGGTTTTTGGAGAGATCCGCATATTTCACCGCACCAATACCAACCGCGTTAGCCAGTTTTTCCAGCTCGTCAGCTGGCATATCCGGGTTCTTTTCTGCCACCAGACGGCGTGCACGTTCCAGGGCTTCATCCAGCAGATCGGCCAGTTTCACTGTACCACCCGCGCGGTTTTGAACGGTTTGCCGTCTTTACCCAGCATCATGCCGAACATGTGGTGTTCCAGCGGTACGGATTCCGGTACATAGCCTGCTTTACGGACGATCGCCCATGCCTGCATCAGGTGTTGATGCTGACGGGAGTCGATGTAATACAGCACGCGATCGGCATGCAGTGTTTCATAACGATATTTCGCACAGGCGATATCAGTGGTGGTGTAGAGATAGCCGCCATCTTTCTTCTGAATGATCACGCCCATCGGTTCGCCTTCCTTGTTTTTAAACTCATCAAGGAATACGACGGTCGCCCCTTCGCTTTCTACTGCCAGACCTTTGGCTTTGAGATCCGCCACAATTCCTGGCAGCATTGGGTTGTAGAGGCTTTCGCCCATCACGTCATCACGGGTCAGCGTCACGTTGAGACGATCGTAGGTGATCTGGTTCTGCGTCATGGTGATGTCGACCAGTTTGCGCCACATCTCGCGGAAATATTCGTCACCGCTTTGCAGTTTTACCACGTAGTTACGTGCACGCTCGGCAAACTCTTCATCTTCGTCGTAATGCTTTTTCGCATCGCGGTAGAAACCTTCAAGGTCAGCCAGCTCCATTTCACCGGCGTTTTCCTGCTGCTGCTTTTCCAGCCATGCAATCAGCATACCGAACTGAGTGCCCCAGTCGCCGACGTGGTTTGCGCGAATCACTTTGTGACCGAGGAACTCCAGAGTACGCACTGCTGCGTCACCAATAATGGTAGAGCGCAGGTGACCGACATGCATCTCTTTCGCCACGTTTGGCGCAGAGTAGTCAACCACAATGGTCTGTTTTTCTGGCGTAGAAACACCGAGACGATCGGACGCCAGCGCCTGCTGAACATGTTCAGCCAGGAATGCCGGATCAAGGAAAATGTTGATAAAGCCTGGACCGGCGATCTCAACTTTGCTGGCGATACCGTTAAGATCCAGATGAGTCAGCACCTGCTCTGCTAATTGTCGCGGTGCCATACCCAGTTTTTTAGCAACTGCCATCATGCCGTTAGCCTGATAGTCGCCGAACTGAACTTTTGCTGACTGACGAACCTGCGGTTCGCAATCCGCAGGCGCGCCTGCCGCAATCATGGCCTGACGGACTTTTTCTGAGAGAAGAGCCTGAATATTCACCGGAATACCTTACATTGATGAAGCGAGCAAAAATTGCCCGCACCAGTTAAAGAAATTAGGGCGGGAGTATACTGCAAATGGCTGTTTTCGTCAGCAACGTGCGCGTGGCGTATTGCCGTTTTCACTATTGCATCAGAAGCGGCGTGAAATCAGCGGTTGGTTGGCGCAGGGCAACAGGGTAAATTAACGCTTTTACTGAAAGACGAAGAGTGATTATGGCGAACTGGCAATCTATCGACGAGCTGCAGGATATTGCATCGGATTTACCGCGATTTACCCACGCATTAGATGAACTCTCCCGCCGTCTGGGGTTGGATATCACTCCGCTGACTGCCGATCACATTTCTTTGCGTTGCCATCAAAACGTCACCGCTGAGCGCTGGCGTCGCGGTTTTGAACAGTGTGGCGAGCTTTTGTCAGAAAATATGATCAATGGCAGACCGATTTGTCTGTTTAAATTGCATGAACCGGTACAGGTTGCGCACTGGCAGTTTTCCATTGTGGAGCTACCGTGGCCCGGGGAAAAACGTTACCCACACGAAGGTTGGGAACATATTGAAATCGTTCTGCCGGGTGATCCAGAAACGCTGAATGCCCGTGCGCTGGCATTGCTTTCTGATGAAGGACTCAGCCTACCGGGGATCTCAGTGAAAACCAGTTCGCCAAAAGGTGAGTATGAGCGATTACCGAATCCGACGCTGGCGGTCACCGATGGCAAAACAACTATTAAGTTTCATCCGTGGTCCATTGAAGAGATCGTTGCCAGCGAGCAGTCGGCGTAATTAAGGAGTAAAAATGGCATTACTGGAAATTTGCTGTTACAGCATGGAATGTGCACTAACGGCGCAGCAAAACGGCGCAGACAGAGTTGAATTATGCGCAGCCCCAAAAGAGGGGGGCTTAACGCCGTCGTTGGGTGTACTGAAATCCGTGCGCCAGTGGGTGACGATCCCTGTGCATCCGATTATCCGCCCACGCGGTGGTGATTTTTGCTACAGCGACGGTGAGTTTGCCGCCATTCTTGAGGATGTGCGCACAGTCCGCGAATTAGGTTTTCCTGGACTGGTGACGGGCGTGCTCGATGTTGACGGGAATGTCGATATGCCACGAATGGAAAAAATAATGGCTGCTGCCGGTCCGCTGGCAGTGACTTTTCATCGCGCCTTCGATATGTGCGCTAACCTTTTAAATACACTCAGTAATCTTGCGGAATTGGGCATCGCCCGGGTGCTGACATCAGGGCAAAAATCAGATGCACTGCAAGGTTTATCAAAAATTATGGAACTTATTGCCCATCGTGATGCTCCAATCATTATGGCCGGAGCAGGAGTCCGTGCAGAAAACCTGCACCACTTCCTCGATGCCGGAGTGCTGGAAGTCCATAGCTCCGCGGGAGCGTGGCAAGCTTCACCGATGCGTTATCGTAATCAAGGATTGTCCATGTCATCAGATGCACACGCGGACGAGTATTCGCGTTATGTCGTAGACGGGGCGGCGGTTGCTGAAATGAAAGGAATCATTGAACGCCATCAGGCCAAATGATTTTTACCGTTGCATCATGTCGCCCAATATGATGCTTGCTCGTACCAGGCCCCTGCAATTTCAACAGGGGCCTTTTTTTATCCCTGAGCAGTATAAAAAACGTACGATAACCGTGATCTGTTGAGCGGGTGACAGTGAACATAGCGTTGTGCTAAAAATATTTTATATATTCACATTAATTATGGGGTTTAAATTGCTAAAACTGACAAATATATATTCTAAATAACAACAGGGTTATTCCTTAGCAATTAATGGTAATGCTGCCAACTTACTGATTTAGTGTATGATGGTGATTTTAAGGTGCTTGCGTGGCTTCCATTTCCATCAGATGTCCTTCCTGCTCCGCTACTGAAGGCGTGGTGCGTAACGGCAAAAGCACTGCCGGACATCAGCGCTATCTCTGCTCTCATTGCCGTAAAACATGGCAACTACAGTTCACTTACACCGCCTCTCAGCCCGGTACGCACCAGAAA
>NZ_MECT01000550.1:0-21512 GCF_001722145.1 Shigella sp. FC1544 | reverse complement strand
CTCTGCGCTAAAATTTCTTTTTTTCATTGGAGCACCTGTGTTGTTCTGAGGTGAGCATATCACCTCTGTTCAGGTGGCCAAATTCAGTGTGCCACTTCAGAGAAGCAAGTCAACGGAGGATATCGCTTCAGCTTTTAAGTGCGTGATAGACAAGCCCTTAAACGATGCTGATAAATGTTAGCGTGCGCCGGAATGAAATATAGATCACTCTGATGTATTAGAAATCGTTTCTGTCTTTCATACCCGGCGCTTAAACTGCCCTGCATCAATGCCATGTTGCTTCATTTTCCGCCACAGCGTAGTGCGGCCGATTCCAAGTAAAGCCGACATTTCCTGAATGCGACCGCCTGTGACCTGGGCTGCGTTAATAATTGCCTCTTTTTCAACTTCCGCAAATGACAGACTGGTGGAAAGGCGGGTGGCGCTGACATCATCTGTTGCCTGCTCGGTAAACAGATGTTCCGGCAAATCACTGACGCGAATGCGCCCATTATCACTACTCAGAGCAAGATTCTCGATGACGCTGTAAAGTTCAAAATCGTTGCCTGGCCATGCACAAGAAACCAGGCGAGCGAGGGCATCGTCATCAATTTTCAGCCGCGTAGAGAAGCGTTTTTCAAGACTGCGTAATTTGTTATTCACCAGCGCCGGAATGCTGCCACGCCGCATACGCAGAGGCGGGATGGTAATTTCAAATGCATGCAGCGCGTAATACAGCTGGCGACTAAAACGATTTTGTTCCACCAGCATTGCGAGGTCCGCGGTCGTTGTTGCAATCACTTTGACATCAATTGGTATTAAACGCCGCGCATCCAGTCGCGTGATAACACCCTGCTTGATAACCTGAAGAAAAGCAGACTGTAACTCCACCGCCAGATATTCAATCTTTTCAAGAAACAGCGTGCCGCCGTGCGCCAGTTCCAGCCGACTCAGACGGCCATTTTCATTGTCCGTACGATCGCCACCAATAAATTCTTCCGCCAGTGCCGCATCACCATATAACTCACAATTGACGGCGATATAAGGACCTGCAGCACGCTCGCTTTCATTATGAATTGCCTGACTTAGCAGTGCCTTGCCCACGCCCTCTTCTCCACAAAGCAGGACAGGAAAGCTACTGCGCGCCGCCTGGCGACCAAAATGAATCAAGCGGCGGGTTTGCGGATCGTCCTGTGGCATATGAGCAAAGGTATGGCTGACTTTTCCTAATTGACTGGTCATCAACTGCCGCATCTGTTCCACAGGATGGAGCAACAAAATAAAGCTGGTTCCCTGCGTTTCTATTATCGGTTTAAGGGTTATCACCGCATCAATAAACTGATGCTGACTTTCAAAGGTTGCTTCTACGTGTTTGAGCGGATGTGCCTGTTTTATTGCTTGTTGCAATACGGCGGGTAACGTTAAGAGTTCAGTGATTGCCCGTCCCTGACTTGCCGTCGCGTCAAGGCGCAAGACCCGCGCCGCCTGGGCATTGATAAATTGCAAATTACCCTGCTCGTCCCAGCTAATCACGCCATCATCCATACTTTCTAACAGGGCATTAAGTTGATTTAAATGACGGTTAGTTTCAGCGAGCAAACTGTCCGTCAGCAGTAAATTTCCGACCTCGCGGGCGATTGCCAACGTCAACGGCAAATCAGCTGCGGTAGTTTGCTCAACCGGACACGCCAGCGCTATTGTTCCCGTCAATCGGCCCTTGCTGTCAAACAACGGCGTTGCACAAAAGGCCCAGTTCCAGAGTGCCTGTTTGAAATGTTGATCGGCCATCGTTTTCACGGCCTGACCAGAGATAGCCGCTAACGATAGCGCACAAGTACCAATAATTCCCTCGGCGCAATACGTGCCGTCATGGAATCCAAGTGCACTTAGCTGCTGCAAGGTTTGCGGATCGCCATTACGGCTGAGAATGCAGGCGGTTTCATCGAGGATAAACAGCGCACACTCTCGCGGTGCCATATATTCCCAGGCATCTTCCAGCGCAGCCTGCCCGAGCGTCAGCATCGCTTTCTTACGCCGATAAATAGAAGCAAATGTCACGCCCTGGGCCTGATGTGGTACGCTCCATGTCTCCCGTTTCATCAGCTTATTGCATCGCTCCCAGGAGGTTGCAATTAAGGGAGATATGCCCCGACCATCGTTGTTAAAAGCGCCACTCATATCCCGCATCCCTTATGACAAAAGGTGTTCCGGCTCGCAATTTTAAGTATTAATACACGTAAAAGTTTCAATATGGAACATTCATTAAAGCATATGTTTCACTATGAAACATAATTTGGGCTAATTTTCTTTTCCCTTGCCTGATGCACAATGGATTCATCGGCAGTCAGTGGTCGCCGTGTCGTTGAACATCATCCATGCCCTACCGTAATTGCTGGAGCAAAATAATGAAAAAATTGATCAATGATGTGCAAGACGTACTGGACGAACAACTGGCAGGACTGGCGAAAGCGCATCCATCGCTGACACTGCATCAGGATCCGGTGTATGTCACCCGAGCTGATGCCCCTGTTGCAGGAAAAGTCGCCCTGCTGTCGGGTGGCGGCAGCGGACACGAGCCGATGCACTGTGGGTATATCGGTCAGGGGATGCTTTCGGGGGCCTGTCCGGGCGAAATTTTCACCTCACCGACGCCCGATAAAATCTTTGAATGCGCCATGCAAGTTGATGGCGGCGAAGGTGTACTGTTGATTATCAAAAATTACACCGGCGATATTCTTAACTTTGAAACAGCGACCGAGTTACTGCACGATAGCGGCGTAAAAGTGACCACTGTGGTCATTGATGACGACGTTGCGGTAAAAGACAGTCTTTATACTGCCGGGCGACGCGGCGTTGCCAACACCGTATTAATTGAAAAACTCGTAGGCGCAGCGGCGGAGCGTGGCGACTCACTGGACGCCTGTGCGGAACTGGGGCGTAAGTTGAATAATCAAGGCCACTCAATAGGTATCGCTCTCGGTGCCTGTACCGTTCCTGCCGCGGGCAAACCTTCTTTTACCCTGGCGGATAATGAGATGGAGTTTGGCGTCGGCATTCATGGTGAGCCGGGTATTGACCGCCGCTCCTTCTCTTCCCTTGATCAAACCGTCGATGAAATGTTCGACACCCTGCTGGGAAATGGCTCATACCATCGCACTTTACGTTTCTGGGATTATCAACAAGGCAGTTGGCAGGAAGAACAACAAACCAAACAACCGCTCCAGTCTGGCGATCGGGTGATTGCGCTGGTTAACAATCTTGGCGCAACTCCGCTTTCTGAGCTGTACGGCGTCTATAACCGCCTGACCACACGTTGCCAGCAAGCGGGATTGACTATCGAACGTAATTTAATTGGCGCGTACTGCACCTCACTGGATATGACCGGTTTCTCAATCACCTTACTGAAAGTTGATGACGAAACGCTGGCACTCTGGGACGCCCCGGTCCACACCCCGGCCCTTAACTGGGGTAAATTAGGAGAAAGCAATGTCACTGAGCAGAACTCAAATTGTTAACTGGCTCACTCGTTGTGGCGATATTTTCAGCACCGAGAGCGAGTATCTTACCGGACTGGATCGCGAAATTGGCGACGCTGACCACGGGCTAAATATGAACCGAGGCTTTAGCAAAGTGGTGGAAAAACTCCCTGCTATCGCAGATAAAGATATCGGTTTCATTCTCAAGAATACCGGTATGACGCTGCTTTCCAGCGTCGGTGGTGCCAGTGGTCCGCTGTTCGGTACCTTCTTTATCCGCGCCGCACAGGCGACCCAGGCACGGCAAAGCCTGACACTGGAAGAGCTTTATCAGATGTTCCGCGATGGCGCGGACGGCGTAATCAGTCGCGGGAAAGCCGAACCTGGCGATAAAACCATGTGTGATGTGTGGGTGCCGGTGGTGGAATCGTTACGTCAGTCCAGCGAGCAAAATCTCTCTGTTCCGGTGGCGCTCGAAGCTGCCAGTAGCATCGCCGAATCCGCTGCACAAAGTACGATTACGATGCAAGCCCGCAAAGGCCGCGCCAGTTATCTCGGTGAACGCAGTATTGGTCACCAGGATCCCGGCGCGACCTCGGTGATGTTTATGATGCAAATGTTGGCGTTAGCCGCAAAAGAGTAAGGAATTGGTGATGGTAAACCTGGTCATAGTTTCACATAGCAGCCGACTGGGAGAAGGTGTCGGTGAATTAGCCCGTCAGATGTTAATGAGTGATAGTTGTAAAATCGCCATTGCCGCGGGAATTGACGATCCACAAAATCCTATTGGTACCGATGCCGTCAAAGTGATGGAGGCCATCGAATCTGTTGCTGATGCCGACCATGTGCTGGTCATGATGGATATGGGTAGCGCATTATTGAGTGCTGAAACTGCGCTGGAATTGCTGGCTCCCAAGATCGCCGCAAAAGTACGTTTGTGTGCTGCGCCGTTGGTCGAAGGTACACTGGCAGCAACGGTCAGCGCGGCCTCGGGAGCGGATATCGACAAAGTTATCTTTGACGCTATGCATGCGCTGGAAGCCAAACGTGAACAACTGGGTTTACCGTCCTCCGACACTGAAATCTCTGACACATGTCCTGCGTACGATGAAGAAGCCCGTTCTCTGGCGGTGGTCATAAAAAACCGTAACGGCCTGCATGTACGTCCGGCCTCCCGGCTGGTTTATACCTTATCGACATTTAATGCCGATATGTTGCTGGAAAAAAACGGCAAATGCGTCACACCAGAGAGTATTAACCAGATTGCGTTACTACAAGTTCGCTATAACGATACGCTGCGCCTGATTGCGAAAGGGCCAGAAGCTGAAGAGGCACTGATCGCTTTCCGTCAGCTGGCTGAAGATAACTTTGGTGAAACGGAGGAAGTCGCTCCACCTACTCTGCGTCCCGTTCCGCCTGTTTCGGGTAAAGCCTTTTATTATCAACCAGTTTTATATACGGTACAGGCAAAATCAACCCTGACCGTGGAAGAAGAACAAGATCGATTACGCCAGGCTATTGACTTCACGTTATTAGATCTGATGACGTTAACAGCGAAAGCAGAAGCCAGCGGGCTTGACGATATTGCCGCAATCTTTTCTGGTCACCATACACTGTTAGATGATCCGGAACTGCTGGCGGCGGCAAGCGAACTCCTTCAGCATGAACATTGCACGGCAGAATATGCCTGGCAGCAAGTTCTTAAAGAACTTAGCCAGCAATACCAGCAACTGGATGATGAATATCTACAAGCTCGCTATATTGATGTGGACGATCTTCTGCATCGCACCCTGGTCCACCTGACCCAAACGAAAGAAGAACTCCCGCAGTTTAACTCGCCAACTATTCTACTGGCGGAGAACATTTATCCTTCCACAGTACTGCAACTGGATCCGGCGGTTGTAAAAGGTATCTGCCTTAGCGCCGGAAGTCCGGTATCCCACAGCGCCCTAATCGCCCGTGAACTGGGGATTGGCTGGATTTGCCAGCAGGGTGAGAAACTGTATGCGATACAACCAGAAGAAACGCTAACGCTGGACGTTAAAACGCAACGTTTCAACCGTCAGGGTTAAGCCACTGTTCGGATGGCATCGTTCTGATGTCATCCGGCAATTTACTCAGCACTAATGGTTTTTAACTACCTGTTATATTTTTCACCAATTTATGATGATTTTTCTTCGCTAATCACGAACCCAACGCCGCTGGCTGGCTAATAAACAGACGTTATTTGATCACTCTATTTCGCCGTTATTTATCCCTTTAATTCCCTTTTCTAAAATGCCTGACAGTTCGCAGAATGAGATTTCGATCATGCAGCTAGCGCGATCCTGAACTAAGGTTTTCTGATACTTGAATACCGTTTTATTCGGTTTCGCCAAAGGAGAATGATTGATGAAATCCCCCGCACCTTCTCGCCCGCAAAAAATGGCGTTAATTCCAGCCTGTATCTTTTTGTGTTTCGCTGCGCTATCGGTGCAGGCAGAAGAAACACCGGTAACACCACAGCCGCCTGATATTTTATTAGGGCCGCTGTTTAATGATGTGCAAAACGCCAAACTTTTTCCGGACCAAAAAACCTTTGCCGATGCCGTGCCGAACAGCGATCCGCTGATTATCGGATGCAGCAAAACCAGAGCGGATTTGATCTGCGCCATTTCGTTAACGTCAATTTCACCCTGCCGAAAGAAGGCGAGAAATATGTTCCGCCAGAGGGGCAGTCACTGCGCGAACATATTGACGGACTTTGGCCGGTATTAACGCGTTCTACCGAAAACACCGAAAAATGGGATTCTCTGTTACCGCTGCCGGAACCTTATGTCGTGCCGGGCGGACGTTTTCGCGAGGTATATTACTGGGACAGTTACTTCACCATGTTAGGACTTGCCGAAAGCGGTCACTGGGATAAAGTCGCGGATATGGTGGCCAATTTTGCTCATGAAATAGACACTTACGGTCATATTCCCAACGGCAACCGCAGTTACTATTTAAGCCGCTCGCAACCGCCCTTCTTTGCCCTGATGGTAGAGTTACTGGCGCAGCATGAAGGCGATGCCGCGTTGAAGCAATACCTGCCGCAAATGCAAAAAGAATATGCTTACTGGATGGACGGTGTTGAAAACCTGCAAGCCGGACAACAGGAAAAACGCGTTGTCAAACTTCAGGATGGTACCCTTCTCAACCGCTACTGGGACGATCGCGATACGCCACGACCAGAGTCATGGGTGGAAGATATTGCCACCGCCAAAAGCAATCCGAATCGACCTGCCACTGAAATTTACCGCGACCTGCGCTCTGCCGCTGCGTCTGGCTGGGATTTCAGCTCGCGCTGGATGGATAACCCGCAGCAGTTAAATACCTTACGCACCACCAGCATCGTACCGGTCGATCTGAACAGCCTGATGTTTAAAATGGAAAAAATCCTCGCCCGCGCCAGCAAAGCTGCAGGAGATAACGCGATGGCAAACCAGTACGAAACGCTGGCGAATGCCCGTCAAAAAGGAATCGAAAAATACCTGTGGAACGATCAACAAGGCTGGTATGCCGATTACGACCTGAAAAGTCATAAAGTGCGCAATCAGTTAACCGCGGCCGCCCTGTTCCCGCTGTACGTCAATGCGGCAGCGAAAGATCGCGCCAACAAAATGGCGACGGCGACGAAAACACATCTGCTGCAACCCGGCGGCCTGAACACCACGTCGGTGAAAAGTGGGCAACAATGGGATGCGCCAAATGGCTGGGCACCGTTACAGTGGGTCGCGACAGAAGGATTACAAAACTACGGGCAAAAAGAGGTGGCGAATATCCATTACAGGATGGCTTTGGCTGGACCAATGGCGTGACGCTGAAAATGCTGGATTTGATCTGCCCGAAAGAGCAACCGTGTGACAATGTTCCGGCGACGCGTCCGACCGTTAAGTCAGCAACGACGCAACCCTCAACCAAAGAGGCACAACCCACACCTTAACCAGCGCTTACTCCGACAACGTCATTCGGCTTCTCCGGATGGCGTTGTCGGCAGATAACACCATAGCTATGGTGTTTTCTACACAGACGGTTTTTCAAGTCCTGGCGGGAAGTATTGCGCAAATGTTTGCCATACGTGGTTGCCGAAGATAGCGTCATTTCTACGGGTAAGTGTTTCACTATCATCCCCCGGTGATTTACACCGACGTTACCTATATAAAGCATCGATTGCTACCTGAATATTGTTACGGTGTTCACTCATCAACGTTTTTTTGCTTTCTGGAGTTAAATTAATAATCACATAATCCAGACACTCCAGAGAATTTAGCAACCAAAAAAAGAATTCAGACCATTCCTCTTCGCGTAACTGAAGCATTGCCGAACGGGTATTTTGGCTTAATCTGCCAGAAGGATTGATCAATTCTAAATGTTCAATAAGCGCAGCCAAAACCGCCTCACTATACGCCCCATTTTTAACGCCTGACTGGCTACTGTCTAAAATATTTATTTTCTGAATCACACCAAAAACAACGAAACAATAATTAAAAAAGGATTCTGTTGTTGTTACCGGGAACCGACTTTATCGGATATCGAAGTGCTATATTGATTTTTTTCACCCGTAAAGCAGGTGTCGAATATACGTTCTGATGTGAAAAGCGGATAGCGGCATCTGTATCGCTATCCGCCTTATGAAAATCTTATTCTCTTCGCAGCAGGCGGAATACGCCCAGAACGAGAATAGCTCCCACCACCGCCACCAGGAAGCTGTGCAAATTAAAACCGCTGATGGAGCCGCCAATGCCAAACATGGTCGCCAGCCAGCCGCCGACCACCGCACCGACTATCCCGAGAATACAGGTCTGGAAAAATCCACCACCATCACGCCCCGGCATGATTAGCTTGGCGATAATGCCGGCTATCAGGCCAAAAATAATCCAGGCAATAATTCCCATGTTCAGGCCCTCGTTTCGATGAATCGGACGCAAGAAATGCTTACGTCAACGCTCTAAGTATAGGCAAGGTCGGGATCGATGCTGGGCGTATGTCGGCTGATTTAAGAACAACATGTAAAAAATATTCACGCATTTGTATTAAGTTTTGTTAACTGTGACCGATAAACCAAAGACAGTTTGTCAGTCAGGAGTTTTTCCGCGTGAGTCATTACCATGAGCAGTTCCTGAAACAAAATCCGTTAGCCGTCCTGGGCGTGTTACGCGATTTGCACAAAGCCGCAATTCCTTTGCGTCTCAGTTGGAATGGCGGGCAGCTGATCAGCAAAATACTGGCAATAACCCCGGATAAACTGGTGCTGGATTTCGGCAGTCAAGCCGAAGACAACATCGCCGTGCTAAAGGCGCAGCATATTACCATTACCGCCGAAACTCAGGGTGCGAAAGTCGAGTTTACTGTTGAACAACTACAGCAGAGTGAATACTTGCAGCTTCCGGCATTTATTACCGTACCGCCTCCCACCTTATGGTTTGTACAACGACGCCGATATTTCCGCATCTCCGCCCCACTCCATCCGCCTTATTTTTGCCAGACCAAACTGGCGGATAACAGTACGTTACGTTTCCGCCTGTATGATTTGTCGTTAGGCGGCATGGGCGCATTACTGGAAACAGCAAAGCCTGCCGAATTACAAGAAGGCATGCGCTTCGCTCAGATTGAAGTCAACATGGGGCAATGGGGTGTTTTTCACTTTGACGCCCAGTTAATCTCCATCAGCGAGCGCAAAGTGATTGATGGCAAGAATGAAACCATCACCACTCCCCGTCTGAGCTTCCGTTTTCTTAACGTCAGCCCGACGGTGGAGCGGCAATTACAACGGATTATTTTCTCTCTCGAGCGGGAAGCCCGGGAGAAAGCGGACAAAGTACGCGACTGATTTACATCGCGTCCAGTGCCTGCTCAAGTTTGTAGATATAGCGCGGAGCCTGCGGCGCAGGATGATTGCGCGCTACGTGCTCGAGGAACTCGTCAGCATCCAAATCGTTGATTTTGCTGATCGCCTTTTTCCGATCTGACGAGAAAGTCCGTAGCAGCGCACCTGCCCCGTTAGCGTATGACACCACCAGCGCATATTGCAGTACCTTCGGATCTTCAATGCCTGCCAGCGGGCCGGTTTCCAGAATATTCAGGTAAGCCGCCCCCATTGAAATATTACGCTCTGGATTTTTCAGCTCGCTGGTCGTCGGCTCACCACTCCAGCCCATACGGCGATAAACATCACGTCCGGAGGTTGAAGCTTTTAACTGCATCAAACCAATGGCATTCGATTTACTCACCGCGTTCGGATTACCACCCGATTCGATAGCGATAATCGCCGTGATCAATTGTGGATCGACGCCCCAGGCTGCACCGGCTTTCTGGCTTATTGGCATCCACTGCATCGCACGTTGCACCGGAACTTTCGCGTTCCACGGCGGGTTCGTATAGTCATGCTTTGATGAACAACCCGCTAATAACACAATCAAAAAGGCAAACCATCTCAATTTCACTTCTTCTATCCTTATAGCCTGGAATCGCCGTTGAGGTGACAACGGCACACCTAAGCGGCATGATATACATTTCGTTTCTGTTGTCAGCAAGGAATTGCCATGTCTCTGTTTCACTTAATTGCCCCATCGGGTTACAGCATTAAACAGCACGCCGCGCTGCGTGGTATCCAGCGCCTTACCGACGCGGGGCATCAAGTCAATAACGTCGAGGTTATTGCCCGTCGTTGTGAGCGTTTTGCGGGTACGGAAACGGAGCGTCTGGAAGATCTCAATTCCCTTGCCAGACTGACTACACCCAACACCATCGTGCTGGCTGTACGCGGCGGTTACGGTGCCAGTCGTTTACTGGCAGATATTGACTGGCAGGCACTGGTGGCTCGCCAACAACATGACCCGTTACTCATTTGCGGACATAGCGATTTTACCGCCATTCAGTGCGGTCTTCTGGCGCAAGGCAATGTCATCACCTTTAGCGGCCCCATGCTGGTAGCAAACTTTGGTGCGGATGAACTGAACGCCTTTACCGAGCACCATTTCTGGCTGGCGTTACGCAATAAAACCTTCACCATTGAATGGCAAGGGGAAGGCCCGACATGTCAGACCGAAGGCACGTTGTGGGGAGGCAATCTTGCGATGCTGATTTCACTGATTGGTACACCGTGGATGCCAAAAATTGAGAACGGTATCCTGGTACTGGAAGATATTAACGAGCACCCTTTCCGCGTCGAACGTATGCTGTTGCAGCTCTATCATGCGGGAATTTTGCCACGTCAGAAGGCGATTATTCTCGGTAGCTTTAGCGGCAGCACGCCCAATGATTATGACGCAGGTTACAACCTGGAGTCAGTGTACGCGTTTTTGCGTTCCCGCCTGTCGATTCCACTCATTACCGGCCTCGATTTTGGTCATGAACAACGCACGGTTACGCTGCCGTTGGGCGCACATGCCATTCTGAATAACACCCAGGAAGGCACTCAGTTGACGATTAGCGGTCATCCTGTTCTTAAAATGTAAAAAAATCACGCTTCAGGGCTAAGTAAAACGCTGTCTCTGCCGCTAATATGGTAGGGTTTATATAAGAGACAGCGTAATCAGGAGTAACCGACCGTTGGATGCCACAACAATAATTAGCCTTTTCATCTTAGGATCCATCCTTGTCACCAGCAGTATATTACTTAGTTCATTTTCTTCCCGTCTTGGCATTCCTATTCTGGTTATTTTTCTGGCGATCGGCATGCTGGCAGGAGTCGATGGCGTCGGCGGTATCCCGTTTGATAATTACCCCTTCGCCTACATGGTAAGTAACCTGGCACTGGCGATTATTTTGCTCGACGGCGGGATGCGCACTCAGGCCAGTTCCTTTCGTGTGGCGTTAGGACCGGCACTGTCGCTGGCGACGCTGGGCGTGCTTATCACCTCTGGTTTAACCGGCATGATGGCGGCGTGGCTGTTTAATCTTGATTTGATTGAAGGCTTATTAATCGGCGCTATCGTCGGCTCTACCGATGCTGCAGCGGTCTTTTCTCTGCTGGGTGGTAAGGGGCTTAACGAACGTGTTGGCTCGACGCTGGAAATTGAATCCGGCAGTAATGATCCAATGGCGGTCTTTCTGACGATTACCCTGATTGCGATGATCCAGCAACATGAAAGCAGTGTCAGTTGGATGTTCGTGGTCGATATTCTGCAGCAATTTGGCCTCGGGATTGTCATCGGACTTGGCGGTGGTTATTTACTGCTGCAAATGATTAATCGCATCGCCCTGCCTGCCGGATTATATCCATTGCTGGCATTAAGCGGCGGTATTTTAATTTTTGCTTTAACCACGGCGCTGGAAGGCA
This sequence comes from Shigella sp. FC1544, assembly GCF_001722145.1. Lineage (NCBI taxonomy): Bacteria > Pseudomonadati > Pseudomonadota > Gammaproteobacteria > Enterobacterales > Enterobacteriaceae > Shigella > Shigella sp. FC1544. Next base: position 9,755 of record NZ_MECT01000550.1, on the reverse strand, counting down.
GCGGTATTCTGGCTGTTTATCTGTGCGGTTTTCTGCTGGGTAATCGGCCGATTCGCAACCGCTACGGCATCCTGCAAAATTTCGACGGCCTCGCCTGGCTGGCGCAAATCGCCATGTTCCTGGTGCTGGGGCTATTGGTTAACCCAAGCGATCTGCTGCCTATTGCCATTCCGGCGCTCATTTTGTCGGCATGGATGATATTCTTCGCCCGTCCCCTTTCGGTATTTGCTGGATTGCTCCCCTTCCGCGGTTTCAATCTGCGTGAGCGCGTGTTTATCAGCTGGGTAGGATTACGCGGCGCGGTGCCAATCATCCTGGCCGTGTTCCCGATGATGGCGGGGCTGGAGAATGCACGTCTGTTCTTTAATGTCGCCTTCTTTGTGGTTCTGGTTTCACTGCTCTTGCAGGGAACATCACTCTCGTGGGCGGCTAAAAAAGCCAAAGTGGTGGTTCCGCCAGTGGGACGTCCGGTGTCACGCGTTGGCCTGGATATTCATCCGGAAAATCCGTGGGAGCAGTTTGTTTATCAATTGAGTGCCGATAAATGGTGCGTGGGCGCGGCACTGCGCGATTTGCATATGCCAAAAGAGACGCGTATTGCGGCACTGTTTCGTGATAACCAGTTGCTTCATCCTACCGGCAGCACCCGACTGCGCGAAGGCGATGTGTTGTGTGTAATTGGTCGGGAACGCGATCTTCCGGCGCTCGGTAAACTGTTCAGCCAGTCGCCGCCGGTCGCGCTGGATCAACGCTTCTTTGGTGACTTCATTCTCGAAGCCAGCGCCAAATATGCTGATGTTGCGCTGATATATGGCCTGGAAGACGGGCGAGAATATCGTGATAAGCAGCAAACGCTGGGTGAAATTGTCCAGCAGTTGTTAGGCGCGGCACCGGTTGTCGGTGACCAGGTAGAGTTTGCCGGGATGATCTGGACGGTGGCCGAGAAAGAAGATAATGAAGTGTTGAAGATTGGCGTACGGGTGGCTGAAGAGGAAGCTGAATCTTAAATTTAATGAAGCATCTATCGCCGGTTGCGATGCTTTGCTGAACGCAGCCTGAGCCTGCAATTGTTTGTCGTCCATAATTTAACCTTCATTTGATGTTGAATTGAACATATCAAAATCAGGCAATTACACAAATCTATGTACAGGCTCCATCAAGGGTAAAGCGTGATTTATCTGAAGTCGACTCCGAGTCAACAATGAAGCGTAAGCGTTTTATGTAGAACGCCTGTGCGGTGAGTTCAGGTTCCGGGGAAATAGTGTCCATCCTTTTAATAGACACTATCATGGGCAATGGCTCTGTCACATTAACAACTACAGTTGCTGACCAGCCGGATGGATGATTTTTTTTGCACCCAGAAGACGTTGCCTCCGATCCGGCTTACAACAAGTTACACCGTCACAACCGGGACGCGTAGCGCCAGCGCGCACATCAACTCATAGCCCACCGTTCCGGCAGCGGCGGCGACATCATCAATTTTGATCTCCTTGCCCCACAGCTCAACCGGCGTACCAATACCCGCCTGCGGGCAAGGCGTTAAATCGACCGCCAGCATATCCATCGAGACGGTCCCCACCGTCATGGTGCGCACGCCGTCCACTAAAACAGGGGTACCGGTAGGCGCGTGGCGCGGATAACCGTCGGCGTACCCTGCGGCGACAATGCCGATTCGCTGTTCATCGCGCGCAGTATAGCGACCGCCGTAGCCCACACGCTCACCCGCTTTTAGCGTCTGGACACCAATAATCTCACTGCTTAGCGTCATCACCGGACGTAATCCGGTATTGGCGATATCACGCCACTGACCGGACGGCGAAGCGCCATACAAAATAATGCCAGGCCGAACCCAGTCAAAATGCGCTTCCGGGTGCCACAGAGTCGCCGCCGAATTGGACAACGAACGCCGACACTCCAGCCCTTCCCCGCCTGCTCAATACGCGCCATCGCGCTGGAAATTCCATCAGGATGTTCCGCTTCGGCAAAATGCGACATCAGGGTCATCTCGCCAACATTCGCCATTGCCCGCAACTGCTGCCAGACGGTAAGCACGCGATCGGGCTGGAAGCCCAACCGATTCATCCCACTGTTCACTTTAAGATAAATATCCAACGGTGCTTTTAGCCGCGCATTTTGCAGTGCTTTGAGCTGCCAGTTGCTGTGTACGCAGGTGGTCAGGCGGTGCTGGTCATAAATATCCAGATCCTGAGCATGGAAAAATCCTTCCAGCATCAGGATCGGCCCCTTCCAGCCGCGCTCACGTAACGTTATTGCCTCTTCCAAGTTAAGTAATGCAAAGCCATCGGTGGCCCCAAGCGCGCTCCAGATACGCTCAATACCATGCCCGTAAGCGTTCGCTTTTACCACCCGCGTGCGGCGCGGCCTGGCGGACAATGGACAGATTCTGTTTTAATGCCTGCAGATCGAGGCTGGCCTGTATCGGACGGGTCATCTCGTTTCCTTAGCTGTGTGCGCCATGTAAATGGCCCGGACGTGATGGCGTAAATCCACGGCTGTAGCGCGCTACGCTTAGATCCTCATATGGGATCGCTGGCGTGCGACCAGAGAGCAGATCGCTTAACAACTGACCGGAACCGCAAGCCATCGTCCAGCCGAGCGTGCCGTGACCGGTATTCAGCCACAGATTTTTAAAGCGTGTACGCCCGACAACCGGCGTACCGTCTGGCGTCATCGGGCGCAAACCCGTCCAGAAAGTCGCCTGCTCGACATGACCGCCGCGTGGATAGAGATCGCGAACCACCATTTCCAGCGTTTCACGACGCGGTTGCAACAGCTCGGTGTTAAAACCAACAATTTCCGCCATTCCGCCAACACGAATGCGGTTATCGAAACGGGTAATGGCGATTTTGTAGGTTTCATCAAGAATGGTGGATACTGGCGCACCATCTTCCTGCGCAATTGGAATAGTCAGCGAGTAGCCTTTCAGCGGATACACCGGAATATCAACAATGCCTTTGAGCATCGCCGTCGAGTAAGAACCAAACGCCATCACATACGCATCGGCCTTAATCACTTCATCGCCACACTTCACGCCGTAGATTTGCTCGCCGTCGCAAAGCAGTTGGTCAACGGGCGTATTAAAGCGGAATTTAACCCCCGCCTGCTCTGCCATCCGCGCCAGATTCTGGGTAAACAGCTGGCAGTCTCCGGTTTCATCATTGGGCAGTTGCAGACCACCCGTCAGTTTGTGCGCTACTTCTGCCAGCGCTGGCTCCACTTCCGCCAGGCGGCTGGATTCCAGCAGCTGATACGGTACGCCGGCATCTTCCAGCACGGCGATATCGCGGGTCGCATTTTCATACTGTTGTTCGGTACGGAACAGTTGCAGCGTCCCACCCTGACGCCCTTCATACTGAATATTGGTTTCGGCGCGCAATGCTTTCAGGCAATCACGGCTGTATTCCGCCAGACGCACCATCCGCCCTTTGTTTTCCATGTAGTGGCTGGTGTCGCAGTTACGTAACATTTGCCACATCCATTTCAACTGAAACTGCGTACCGTCGAGACGAACCGCCAGCGGCGCATGGCGCTGGAACATCCATTTGATCGCTTTTAAAGGCACACCTGGTGCCGCCCACGGTGCAGCATATCCGGGGGAGATTTGCCCGGCATTCGCGGCGCTGGTTTCCAGGGCGGCCCCCGGCTCCCGATCAATGACGGTGACCTCATGTCCTGCCTGATTTAAGTACCAGGCGCTGGCAACGCCTACCACACCACTTCCCAGTATGACAACTCGCATAGCCACTCCGATAACGGTAGATACAGTAAAAGAATAATAATCTAATTACATCTTGATAACTCAGTTGAAAATATTATTCAACATACAGCTTTTTTATGGTGAGCTGGCTCACATCTCCCTGACTCTGCGGCAATATGGCGTCTTTAGTATCTCCTGCTGAACGCCCTTTTTATCCAGCATAAAATTCCGTTCAGAAGCGGATTAGTGGCACTCTGATAATAAGAAATCGCAAAGAAAAAAATTCTCCGGCGACGCGGTTTTTAACAGGTGTTCTATGCTTGAAATGAGGTGCTCCACACAGAGAGCGCCGACAACAATGAGGTGCGCGTATGGCGACTATCGATTCTATGAATAAGGACACCACACGGTTGAGCGATGGACCCGACTGGACGTTCGACCTGCTGGATGTTTATCTGGCAGAGATAGACCGGGTGGCGAAACTCTACCGGCTGGATACCTACCCGCACCAGATTGAAGTGATAACCTCAGAACAGATGATGGATGCCTACTCCAGCGTCGGCATGCCAATTAACTATCCGCACTGGTCATTCGGTAAAAAGTTTATCGAGACTGAACGGCTGTATAAGCACGGTCAGCAAGGACTGGCCTATGAAATCGTCATTAACTCTAACCCGTGTATCGCTTACCTGATGGAAGAGAACACCATTACCATGCAAGCGCTGGTGATGGCACACGCCTGCTATGGGCATAACTCTTTCTTTAAAAACAATTACTTATTCCGCAGTTGGACCGACGCCAGTTCGATTGTCGATTATCTGATTTTTGCCCGTAAATATATTACCGAGTGCGAAGAACGTTATGGCGTGGATGAAGTAGAACGGCTTCTGGACTCGTGCCACGCGCTGATGAACTACGGCGTGGACCGGTACAAACGCCCGCAAAAAATCTCGCTGCAAGAAGAGAAAGCCCGGCAGAAAAGTCGCGAAGAGTATCTACAAAGTCAGGTCAATATGCTCTGGCGTACCCTGCCGAAGCGCGAGGAAGAGAAAACGGTTGCTGAAGCGCGCCGCTATCCGTCCGAACCACAAGAAAACCTGCTCTATTTTATGGAGAAAAATGCGCCACTGCTGGAATCATGGCAGCGTGAAATCCTGCGTATTGTGCGTAAGGTGAGCCAGTATTTTTATCCGCAAAAACAGACTCAGGTGATGAACGAAGGCTGGGCCACCTTCTGGCACTACACCATCCTTAACCATCTGTATGATGAAGGGAAAGTAACGGAACGTTTTATGCTGGAGTTTTTGCACAGCCACACCAATGTGGTCTTCCAGCCCCCCTATAACAGCCCGTGGTACAGCGGCATCAACCCGTATGCCCTCGGGTTCGCCATGTTCCAGGATATTAAACGGATTTGTCAGTCGCCAACGGAAGAAGACAAATACTGGTTCCCGGATATCGCCGGTTCCGACTGGCTGGAAACGCTGCATTTCGCGATGCGTGATTTCAAAGATGAGAGTTTTATCAGCCAGTTTCTGTCACCGAAAGTGATGCGTGATTTCCGCTTCTTCACCGTGCTGGATGACGATCGGCATAATTATCTGGAGATTTCCGCTATTCATAATGAAGAAGGTTATCGGGAGATCCGTAACCGGTTATCGTCGCAATATAACTTAAGTAATCTGGAGCCGAATATTCAGATCTGGAACGTGGATTTGCGCGGCGACCGTTCGCTGACGCTGCGTTACATTCCACATAATCGCGCACCGCTGGATCGGGGGCGCAAAGAAGTGCTGAAGCATGTGCATCGCCTGTGGGGATTTGATGTGATGCTGGAACAGCAAAACGAAGATGGCAGCGTCGAGTTGCTGGAACGTTGCCCGCCAAGAATGGGAAATCTGTAAAAACAACAAAAAACCCCTCGTTTGAGGGGTTTGCTTTTTAAACGGAAGGGATTATCGCCCCTGAATGGCTAAATCACCCGGCAGATTTTTCTGCATCCGGTGCCAAATCTCGCCACTCTCATGCCCATAGCGACGCACTGTTTCGTACACCTGATCGTGCGCGCCTTCACTGCACAACGCCGACAGTTTGTGGTAGAAGCCCAGCGCCAGACTGCGCGCTTCCGGATTGGCGAAATAGTGACGACCAATGCGCGTATACAGCCCTTTCATCCCGTTAAGGATCAGACCGTAAATCGGGTTGCCGGAAGCAAACGCCAGGCCGCGGAATATGTTGTAATCCAGCTCGGCAAAGGCATCGGCGTGATCGGCCACTTCATTAGCGGTAGCCAGCACTTCCTGCGCTTTATCGGGATGCTGACGAAACGCGGTGCGAATAAAAATAGTGGAAATATTGGTACGCACCGACAGCAAATTATCAATAAGCTGCGGCACACTTTCGTGATCCAGTCGCGCCAGTGTTTCAAGGATATTTAAACCAGAGGTTTCCCAGAAATTATTCACCTTCGTCGGCTTGCCATGTTGAATGGTCAACCAGCCATCTCGTGCCAGACGCTGTAACACTTCACGTAACGTAGTACGCGTTACGCCAATTAATTCTGAAAGTTCACGTTCTGCGGGCAAAATAGTCCCGGGAGGGAAGCGGTTATTCCAGATACTTTCAATAATGTACTCTTCCGCGAAACCCGCCGGGCTTTGCGCCTTAATGACCATAGTGAGATTTCCATAACACAGCAAAACAAAGTTGGACTCATCATACCAGAGGGCTAACTACGCTGATAGCAGACAAAAAGAAGAAAAAAGGGATCAAGGCTTCATTTTCCGCATCTCTTTCCCCTTGACTATCAAGACTTGCCTCACTCCTGCCTGACCGTTAAGCTTTGCGTTTAAACATAAAAACATCATTGATTATTTGTAAGGTAAGGGAAACCATCATGGAGATCTCCTGGGGCCGCGCGCTATGGCGCAATTTTTTGGGCCAGTCCCCCGACTGGTACAAACTCGCCCTCATCATTTTCTTAATCGTAAATCCGTTAATTTTCCTCATCAGCCCTTTCGTCGCTGGCTGGTTGCTGGTAGCGGAATTTATTTTCACTCTGGCGATGGCCCTGAAATGCTACCCGCTACTCCCCGGTGGTCTGTTGGCTATTGAAGCGGTATTCATCGGCATGACCAGCGCGGAACACGTCCGTGAAGAGGTGGCGGCAAATCTTGAAGTCTTGCTGTTACTGATGTTTATGGTGGCGGGTATCTATTTTATGAAACAGCTATTGCTGTTCATATTTACCCGTTTGCTGTTAAGCATTCGTTCCAAAATGCTGCTGTCGCTCTCTTTTTGCGTGGCGGCGGCGTTCCTCTCCGCGTTCCTCGATGCCTTAACCGTCGTGGCGGTGGTGATCAGCGTTGCAGTCGGTTTTTATGGTATTTATCACCGCGTAGCCTCTTCCCGTACTGAAGATACCGACCTGCAAGACGATAGTCATATCGACAAGCATTACAAAGTGGTTCTGGAACAGTTCCGTGGCTTTCTGCGTAGCCTGATGATGCATGCCGGTGTCGGCACCGCATTAGGCGGCGTAATGACCATGGTGGGCGAACCACAGAACCTGATCATCGCTAAAGCGGCTGGCTGGCATTTTGGCGATTTCTTCCTGCGCATGTCGCCGGTGACCGTTCCGGTTCTGATTTGTGGCCTGTTAACCTGCCTGCTGATAGAGAAGCTGCGTTGGTTTGGCTACGGTGAAACGCTGCCGGAGAAAGTCCGCGAAGTGTTGCAACAGTTTGACGATCAAAGCCGCCACCAGCGTACCCGTCAGGATAAAATCCGTCTGATTGTCCAGGCGATTATCGGCGTCTGGCTGGTGACTGCGCTGGCGTTGCATCTGGCGGAGGTTGGCTTGATTGGTTTGTCGGTCATTATTCTGGCGACATCATTGACCGGTGTCACCGATGAACATGCTATCGGTAAAGCCTTCACCGAATCTCTGCCATTCACCGCACTGTTGACGGTGTTTTTCTCGGTAGTCGCGGTGATTATCGACCAACAACTGTTTTCGCCGATTATTCAGTTTGTGTTGCAGGCATCGGAACATGCTCAGCTGTCGTTGTTCTATATTTTCAACGGTCTGCTGTCATCCATTTCGGATAACGTCTTCGTGGGGACGATTTATATCAACGAAGCGAAAGCGGCAATGGAAAGTGGTGCTATCACGTTGAAGCAATACGAGCTGCTGGCGGTCGCCATTAATACCGGTACCAATCTGCCCTCTGTCGCTACGCCGAACGGTCAGGCTGCGTTCCTGTTCCTGCTGACCTCTGCACTCGCGCCATTGATTCGCCTCTCTTATGGCCGCATGGTGTGGATGGCCCTGCCTTACACCCTCGTCCTGACACTCGTCGGGCTGCTCTGCGTCGAGTTTACGCTTGCCCCTGTAACCGAATGGTTTATGCAAATGCGCTGGATAGCAACGCTTTGATAACAACTTACCGGGCATATAAATGCCCGGTTTGCCTTTTCGCCCGATAATTGTCCAATTGCGTCCTATTTTTGCTGCCTCCTGGTGGCGCAGCGAATGAATTGGTTTAAACTGCGCACTCTATGCATATTGCAGGGAAATGATTATGTTGCGATTTTTGAACCAATGTTCACAAGGCCGGGGCGCGTGGCTGTTGATGGCGTTTACTGCTCTGGCACTGGAACTGACGGCGCTGTGGTTCCAGCATGTGATGTTACTGAAACCTTGCGTGCTCTGTATTTATGAACGCTGCGCGTTATTCGGCGTTCTGGGTGCTGCGCTGATTGGCGCGATCGCCCCGAAAACTCCGCTGCGTTATGTAGCGATGGTTATCTGGTTGTATAGTGCGTTCCGCGGTGTGCAGTTAACTTACGAGCACACCATGCTTCAGCTCTATCCTTCGCCGTTTGCCACCTGTGATTTTATGGTTCGTTTCCCGGAATGGCTGCCGCTGGATAAATGGGTGCCGCAAGTGTTTGTCGCCTCTGGCGATTGCGCCGAGCGTCAGTGGGATTTTTTAGGTCTGGAAATGCCGCAGTGGCTGCTCGGTATTTTTATCGCTTACCTGATTGTCGCGGTGCTGGTGATGATTTCCCAGCCGTTTAAAGCGAAAAAACGTGATCTGTTCGGTCGCTAATCCATTCGGCGCTCCTGCGGGAGCGCTTTTTTCCTGCCGCTATATTTATTTGACCCGCAGTAAATCAGAACTTCGCGTTGTATAACGTGGTGAAAGCATGGCTCGCTTCATCTGCCATTGTTGTTGGATCCCCTGCCCGGCAAAATAGAGTGTTCCTCTGCCCTCTTTAGCATTCAGTGTATCCATTACCGTCATCAATTGCTCACTCCCGGGGCGCGGTGCGTTGTCATCGAATAAATTGAGCTGCGCGACTCCCTGACTGAAGAAATCCCCCAGCATCACGCCCGCTTTTTGGTAGCGATGGCCCGCTTGCCAGATGGCATCCAGAGATCGCGTAGCGGCGTTAATGATATCCCTGCTGTCCTGAGTGGGCGTCAGCAGTTTTACCGACGCGCTATTGCCGTAATAAGGTTCATTGAGCGCAAATGGTGACGTCTTAATAAATGTGGAGATAAACCGACAATATTGATGCTCACTGCGAAGTTTTTCCGCCGCCCGGGCAGCGTAACTACAAATGGCCTGCCGCATCGACGTATAATCCGTGATACGTTCACCAAACGAGCGGGAACAGATAATTTCCTGCTTTGTCGGTGCAAATTCTTCCAGTTGCAAACAGGGTTCACCGCGCAGTTCACGCACCGTTCTTTCGAGCACGACATTAAAATGTTTACGGATAAACCGGATATCTGTATCCGCCAAATCAAGAACGGTTTTGATCCCCATCGCGTCCAGTTTTTTGCTGATCCGCCGTCCAATCCCCCAGACGTCATCCACGGGGAGAGCAGACATTAATTTACGCTGGCGTTCCAGATTTGATAAATCCACCCCCGTTACTTTATTCGTACCCCTTATAATGGGGTGTTAGCCAGCCAGACCCGGCATGATTACTGCCCCCAGTCGTCCATGATCCGGGGGGTGATGTC